>DATMML010000043.1 GCA_035570235.1 Vicinamibacteria bacterium
CTCCCCCTGCACCGGCTCCCCCTCCCGAGCCCTCCCCCCGGGGAGAGAAGCCGCGAGCCGAGATGACAGTCGAGGAGTTGCGGCAGACCCGCTCGTCGCCGGTGGTGCGCAAGATCGCGGCTGAGCACCACGTGGACATCAGCCAGATCCCGGGGACGGGCATCGCGGGGCGCGTGACCAAGCAGGACATCCTCGGTCACATCGAGGGCAGGCCGGCCCCCGCCCCCTCGCCCGCCGTGCCTCCCCCCGCACCCGCCCCGCCGGTTAGGCCCCCGGCTCCGCCCTCCACCCCGGGCCCGCGGGTCGAGGTCGTGCCCATGTCGCCCATCCGCCGCAAGACCGCCGAGCACATGGTCGCGTCCAAGCGCACCTCGGCCCATGTCACCACTGTCTTTGAGATCGACATGACCCGGGCGGACCAGCTGCGCCGGAAGTACCGCGAGAGCTACGAGGAGCGGAGCGGTGTGAAGCTCACGTACATGCCCTTCATCCTCAAGGCCACGGTGGACGCGCTCAAGGCCTTCCCCGTCGTCAACGCCAGCATCGATGGCGACAACATCCTGTACCGCAAGGACATCAACATCGGGGTGGCGGTCGCTCTCGACTGGGGCCTGATCGTCCCCGTCATCCACAACGCCGACGAGAAGAACATCCTGGGCCTGGCCCGGGCGGTGAACGACCTCGCGGAGCGGGCCCGCAGCAAGAGGCTCAAGGTCGAGGAGGTGCAGGGGGGCACCTTCACCATAACCAACCCCGGCGTCTTCGGGAGCTTGTTCGGCACCCCCATCATCAACCAGCCGCAGGTGGCGATCCTAGGCGTGGGCACGATCGAGAAGCGGCCGGTGGTTCGGGATGACGCCATCGCCATTCGGACCATGGCCTACTTCGCGCTCAGCTTCGACCACCGCCTGGTGGATGGGGCGGAGGCGGACCGCTTCATGGCCCATGTCAAGAGAGGCCTCCAGGAGTTCGACGAGAGCGCGCTCTGACGCGCAGATGCCCGGCCCGCGACCAGAAGCGGGCGGCCCCGCCCGCCCCTCTCCCCGGCTGAGACCCGCAATCCGTCGCACAATGGCTTGCACCCGAGGGCTTTCGGATCGAGACTGTCGACAGATCGGCAGGCCGGACCCACGCGCGGCGCGGGGCCGGCTTGCTCACGCGCAGACCGGGAGGGGCCGTGGAGAGCCGCGAGGAGCTTGAGAAGCGGGTGGCTGAGCTCGAGAAGCAGGTCTCGACCCTCAAGGGGCGCGGCCTGGTTCGGTTGCGCGGCATCCGCAAGCGCGCCGGCTGGGGCATCGGGGACATTCCCTTCTACGACATCGCCGTGGGCCCGGATCTCGAGCGTGGCGAGCTGCGCGGTCACGCGAAGGGAATCATCGCCATTGGAGATTTCGCCACCGGCATCCTCGCCTTCGGCGGGCTGGCCCGGGGCGTGATCGCCTTCGGGGGCCTGGCTGCGGGTTTCGTAAGCTTCGGTGGCTTGTCGGTCGGCATCTTGGGTGCGATCGGAGGCGTGGCCATCGCCGGTCTGGCCGCTATCGGGGGGGCGGCCATTGGCGGCGCCGCCATTGGAGGCGGCGCCGTCGGCTACTACGCGTGCGGCGGGGGGGTGGCCGGAATGCACGTTGTCGGCCCGATCCATCGCGATCCGGAGGCCGCGGAGTTCTTTCGCCGCTACGGTCTCGGGGGACTCTGCCACTTTCGGTGATGGCGAGCTCAGCATTCCCGCGCTCCGATCTCGGGGGCCGGCTCCCGGGGACACAGGGCTCGTCCGTGGGTCATTCGTCCAGCAAGGGACCGCTCGTTGGCGGTCCTCCCGATCGACGCGTTACATTCAGGGATGCAAAGGAGGGTCAATGGCTCTTTACTTGCTACGCGGCAGCTACACGGCGGAAGGGACAAAGGGCCTGCTCAGGGATGGTGGAACAAAGAGGCGGGCCGTAGTGCAGAAGCTGGTCGAGCAGGCGGGTGGAAAGCTTCATGCCACCTACTACGCCTTGGGCGAGGACGACGTTTATGTGATCGCCGAGATCCCGGATCAGACGACCGCGATTGCCCTGAGTCTGGCCGTAAACGCCAGTGGAGCGGTGCACCTAAAGACTACGGTTCTCCTGACGCCGGAGGAGGTCGATGCGGCGACGAAAAAGCCGATCAACTACCGGGCCCCCGGAGTGCCAAGGGGCGCGCCCGGAGGGCTCGTCTGACGGGCAGGCCACGCCGGGGAGAGGCTTTTGGTCCACCCGCATCCCGGCCGGCCCCGAGGCGCAGTCTACGGCCGAGGAGGCGTCAACGATACGCCCATCCCGACCTTCAACCGCTCAATGACGCCCCGCCCCCCGGCGCCGCCCCGTTGATCTCCCGGGCCCGCGGTCAAGGAGGGGCCGCCGTTCGCAACTAGTCATGCCGCCCCTGGTTGTCCGTCGGCTGGGCCGGATCTCCTACGCCTTAGGCCTCGACCTGCAGGCCCGACTCGTGGCCGACCGCCAAGCGGGACGGGTCCCCGACACGCTCCTCCTGCTCGAGCACGAGCCCGTCTTTACGCTGGGGCGCAACGCCCGAAAGGAGAACCTGCTCCTGCCCGCGGAAGCCCTCCGGGCGCGGGGCTTCGAGGTCTTCGAGGCCGGCCGCGGAGGGGACGTCACCTACCACGGGCCGGGCCAGATCGTGGGCTATCCCATCCTGGACCTCTCGCCCGATCGGCGGGACGTCCACCGCTACGTCCGCGACCTGGAGGAGGTGTTGATCCGGACGTGCCGGGACCACGGGGTCGAGGCGGGGCGGGTGCCCGGACTCACCGGGGTCTGGGTGGGCCAGGAGAAGATCGGCGCCATTGGGGTGCGCATCGCGCGCTGGGTCACCTCCCACGGCTTCGCCTTCAACGCCGCCCCCGACCTCTCCCCCTTCCGTCTCATCGTGCCCTGTGGCATCGCCGACCGGGGCGTGACCAGCCTGGAGCGGCTCCGGGGCCCGGTCGTCCTCCCGGAGGTGATGGAGGGGCTGGCCGCTCATACCGCCGCGGTCTTCGGGCTCGAGATCGCGGGCTAGTCACTCCGGGGCTTGGCGCCGTCGCGCTTCTTGGAGCAGGCGCGCGTTGCGCATGGCCACGACCAGGAATTCGGCCAAGGCCTCCCCCGCCGCCACGTCGTCGAGATCGAACCCCGCCGGCTGCTGGCTCTGAAAATCGATCGCGCCCACCACGGCGTGCCCGTCGAGCAGGGGGATGACCATCTCGGAGGCCGTCCCCGGCACGTCCGCATGGTAGTCGGGGTCGCGCGCCACATCCGCCACCACCTGCGGCGCCCGCAGGCGGAGAGCCCGGCCGATGACGCCGCCGGGCGGGCCCTGGGCCCGGCCGCCGCGGTGCCGCCCCACCCCCGGCCTCCCCGCCCATCGGCCGACCAGCACCCCCTCCTCGTCCAGCACCACCACCGCTACGTAAGTGTGGTTCAAGCGGGCCTGGATGGCCTCCGCGGCCTCCTGCATCAGCCGCTCCGGCTCCTGCACGGGCGCGATCCTGCGGGCCACGGAAGCGAGAAGGGCAATCTGTTCCGCCCGGTGGCGGCTCTGAGCCTCCGACCGCCGAAGGGCTTCGTTGGCCCGGGAGACCTCGCGGGCGGTCTGACCGGCGAGGGCGGCCTGCTCCTGGGCCTCGATCAGCCGCCGGCCAGACTCCTCCTCCTGAGCGGCGAGGAGGATCTCCAGGCGCAGGTTCGCCAGTTCCCCCAGGGCGAGGAGGGCTTCGGCCAGGTCCGGGCCCTCGGACAGGGCGGCGAGCAGGAACGGCAGGCAGCCCCGGGTGAGGAGCCGGACGGAGGGGGCGAGGGGGAGGAAGCTCGATCCCGTGCGCGCCCCTTCGGCCGCGGCCTGCGCCTCGTCCTCGAGAAGGGCCTCGAGCTCGCCGCCGGGGAGGCGCCGGAGAAGGGCGTCGAGGGTGCGCGTACAGTAGGGGCGGACCTCCGCCTCCGGCACGGAGGCAACCTGCACGATGCTGAGGATCCATGCTTCCAGGATGGAGTCCCGGTGCGGCCGCAGCAGCAAGGCCGCTTGCTTCAAGGCCGGCACCAGGCGCTTCACACCTCGCCTCGGTAGAGGTGGGCGATACCTCCGGAGAGGGGCCGCACCACGACCGACCGGAACCCCGTTCCTTCCAGGAGTGCCGCGAACTCCCGCGGGCCCGGAAACCGGGCGACGGAGGCGGGAAGGTAGGAGTAGGCGCTGCGGTCACCGCTCACCCAGCCGCCGATGCTGGGGAGGATCCAGTGGAAGTAGACGCGGTAGAGTGCGCCCAGGGCGCCCCCCGGAGTGGAGAACTCAAGGACCACCAGTCGCCCCCCCGGGCGCAGGATCCGTCGCAGCTCGCGCAGGGCGGCGGGCGGGTCCCCCATGTTGCGGATGCCGAAAGACACGAGCGCTCCGTCGAAACTGCGGGCCGCGAGGGGGAGCCGTTCCCCGTCCCCCCCCACGAGGCCGGAGCGCGAGTTCAGCCCCCGGCGCTCGAGCTTGCCCGCCGCTCGGACCAGCATTTCTCCCGAGAGATCGGCTCCCACCCCGAAGTGCCCGGGATCCCGGCCCAGGGCCTCGATCAGGAGGTCCGCGGTCCCGGTGCAGAGGTCCAGGATGCGCGCCGGGCCGGAGAGTCCGAGGAGCTCCACCGCCCGCTTCCGCCAACGGGTGTCGACCCCCGCCGAGAGCAGATGGTTCAGGAGGTCGTAGCGGGGGGCGATGCGGTCAAACATCGACCGCACCGCCGCCTTGTCCGGCGAGCCCGGGGTGGGGGCGGGAGGGGGCGAGTCCACGACGGGAAAGACCGCGTTTGTCTCCCTCAAGGGAGCTTGGGCCGGGCACGGGGGCGCGACACGAGCATGAACCTGCGGATTATAGCCTCAGGCGAGCCATCGTGCGGCTACGGTCGCGGCAAAGTAGCCCAGGCTCACCCAGCCGTTCAAGTTGAAGGCCTGCATGACCCGGCTCAGGTCCTCCGCGCGCACCAGGGAGTGCTCGTAGGCGAGGAGGACGGCCACCACCATCACCCCCCCCAGATAGAGCGGGTGCAGGGGGGTCAGCCAGTAGAGCCACGCCAGGAGGACCACGGCGACCACGTGGAGGACGCGCGCCAGCCCCAGCGCGACGGGTACGCCCAGGCGAGCGGGAAGCGAGTACAACCCCGCCCGGCGGTCGAACTCCATGTCCAGGCAGGCGTAGATGATGTCGAAGCCGCCTACCCAGGCGACGACGGCCAGGGCGAGGAGAATGGGTACCGGCTCGAAGCGACCCCGTATGGCCAGCCAGGCCCCCACCGGGGCCACCCCGAGAGCCAGACCCAAGAACAGGTGTGAGAGGGCGGTGAACCGCTTGGTGTACGAATAGCCGAAAACGACGAGGAGGGCGACGGGCGAGAGCGCCAGGCAGAGGGGGTTCAGCATTCCCGCCGCCAGGACGAGAACGCCCGCGGAGAGGACCACGAAGATCCAGACCTCCCGCCGGGAGAGGGCGCCCCGGGGCAGCTCGCGACTGGCCGTCCGCGGATTCTGCTCGTCGAGGGCGTGGTCGGCCAGTCGGTTAAAGCCCATGGCCGCGCTGCGCGCCCCCACCATGGCCACCACGATCCACACGACCTGGCTCGTGCGGAGTTCCCCACGCACGGCCAGAGCGGCGGAGGTGAGGGCAAAGGGCAGGGCAAAGACGGAGTGAGAGAAGCGGATCATCCGCCCGTAGGAGCTGACCCGGGTGAGGAGGTCCATCAGGGCTGCACCCTCTCCAGCCGCACTCCGGCCGAAACCAGGAACTCGAGGGGATCCTCCGGGTCGGACGCGGCGCGGGCATGGACGAGGGCCGCACGTTTGCCGGGCGCGATCGTCCCCAAGTCCTTGAGGCCCAGGGCGTCCGCGCCGCCCTGGGTGGCCATGCCCACGATCACCGCCGCGGGCAGCTCCGGAAACTGCCGGCGGAGTGTGGCCATGTCCTCCCTGAGGTCCAGATTCGGCGCGCTGGCCAAGCTGTCCGTGCCGAGGCAAAGACGGACCCCGGCCTTCCACAGTTCGGGCACGGGGGCCAAACCGACGCCGAGGTTCTGGTTGCTGCGCGGGCAGATCGCCACATGCACCCCCCGGCGCGCCAAGAGGGCCCGGTCCCCATCGTCCACATGGACGCAGTGGGCCGCCACCAGCCCGGGATGCAGGACGCCCAGGCCGTCCACGTAGCGCACCGGGCTTAGTCCGGGCGGCGTGAAGGCTACGTGGCCGAGGCCGCGCGCGGACAGGAACGCGGGCCAGGGACCGTCCCCCTTGGCAAGAAAGCGGCTCTCCGCCGCGGACTCCGCCAGGTGGAGAGCGGCCGGGCCGCCCCCCCGGGCCAGTCCCTCGAGGAGGGGGGCGGAGGTCGAGTAGGGGGCGTGGGCGGCGAGACGGACCTGCACGTCGGGCCCCGTCCGCAGGCCCGCGACCCGCGCCCGGGCTCCCTCCAGGGTGGAACCGGCGCGGGCTGGATCCCAGGCCAGAAGCTCGTAGAAGACGACGGCCGCCAGGCCGGAGGAGGCGAGAAGGTCCAGGTGGCGGAGCTGGTTCGAGATGTCGCCCACCGCCACCGTGCCCGTTTGGGAGAGTTCGCGGATCGCCTCCGCGGCCCGGAGGAGGACAACCTCCTCGCGCTCGGCGGCGCGGGCGTCCACCAGGGCCTTCACCCAGGGAACGAAGCCGGCCGAGCCATCGATCTGGCCCCGCAGGTGAGACAGCTCCAGATGGCAGTGCGCGTTCACAAGTCCGGGCAGGATCACGCCCGCTCCCAGGTCCCGGAGCCGGCCCTCGGGCTCTCCGGGGTCGCCTGGGCGTCCCACCCAGGCCACGCGCCCCGCCTCCACGGCCACCCGCCCCTGACGGAGGGGTGGCGTCACCATCGGCGCCACCCAGGACGCGGTCAGGATCTGCATGGCCCGGGGCCGCCGACGAGGGTCCCTCGCCTCACGGAACGAACTATAGCCGCGGCGGGGGCGCGCGGGAAGCGTCAGGGAGCGGTTGCTCTCACCGCGGCCGGGGTGGGTCCGGGACCACCTGGAACCGGCCCTCCAGACCCCCCTCCGAGCTCGCCCCCACCGCCACCCGGATCTCGCCCGGCTCGACCACGAAGCGGAAGTGGCCGTCCAGCAGCCCGAGATCCGCGGGGCCCAGCCGGAAGCGAACTGGCCGCGTCTCGCCTGGGGCCAGGGTCAAGCGCTGAAAGCCGCGGAGCTGCTTCACCGGCCGCGTCACGCTGGCCGCCTCGTGGGCCACGTAGAGCTGGACCACTTCGTCGCCCGCGCGGGGGCCCACGTTCTCCACTTCCACGCTGACCGTCACCTCTCCCGTGGGGGGAATGGAGGCCGCGCTCAGGTGCAGGTTGTGGATGGCGAAGCGCGTGTAGCTGAGCCCGAACCCGAACGGGTAGAGGGGGGTCACGGGTATGTCTAGATACTTGGAAGACCACCTCTGCGGACCCGCCGGTCGGCCCGTGTTCTTGTGGTTGTAGTAGAGGGGGATCTGGCCCACCGACCTCGGGAACGTCACCGGCAGCTTGCCCCCGGGGTTTGTGTCGCCGAAGAGCACGTCCGCGATCGCGTCACCGGCCTCGGTTCCGCCCTGCCAGGTCTCGAGAATGGCGGCCGCGTTCTCCGCGAGCCAAGAAATGGTGAGCGGCCGGCCATTCATCAGGACGACCACCGTGGGCTTGCCCGCCTTCAGCACCTCCTGCACCAGGGGGAGCTGGGGGCCGGGCAGGTCGATCGAGCTGCGGGACCCCGCCTCCCCGCTCATGGCCGCCGCCTCCCCGACCACGAGGACGATCGCCTCCGCCTCCTGCGCCCGGGCCACGGCCTCCGCCAGCTCGGCCGGGGACCCGCCCTCGACATCGCAGCCCTTCGCGTAGGCGACCCGCGCCTCCGGCCCCAGCTTCGCCCTCACCCCCGCCAGTACCGTGACCGTGTCCTCTTTGCGCCCGTCCCCGGACCAGGAGCCGAGCGGCTCTCGGCCATCGTCGGCCAGGGGGCCGATGAGGGCGATCGACCGCAGGTCCTTCCGAAGGGGAAGGACACCCCCTTCGTTGCGAAGGAGCACGATCGAGCGCGCGGCGGCGGTGCGCGCGGCCTCCCGGTGCGCGGGGTTCAACAGGACCGCCGCTTCCCGGCCCTCCTCGGCAAAGGGCCGCTCAAACAGCCCCGCCCGCATCTTGATCCGCAGGATGCGCCGCACCGCCTCGTCGAGGGTGGCCATCGGCACCACGCCCCCGCGGACGAGCGCGGGCAGCTGAGTGGCGTAGAGCCGGCTCACCATCTCCATGTCCACTCCGGCGGTGAGCGCCTTCCGCGCGGCCTCGGCCTCGTCCCTCGCCACCCCGTGCTTGATCAACTCCGGCACCGCCGTGTAATCGCTGACCACGAAGCCGTCGAAGTGCCACTCCCCGCGCAGGACGCCGGTGAGGGTGAAGGGATTGGCCGTCGCGGGCAGGCCGTCGAGGTCGTTGAACGCGCTCATGAAGGTGCCCACCCCCGCCTCCAGGGCGGCCCGAAAGGGCGGAAAGTAGACCTCGCGCAGAGCCCGCTCCGAGAGGTCGGTGGTGTTGTACTCGCGGCCGGCCTCCGCCGCGCCGTAGCCCACCCAGTGCTTAGCGCACGCGATCACCCGCTGGGGATCCCCGCCCCCCTCGCCCTGGAAGCCGCGCACCCGCGCGCGCGCGAACGCGCTCCCCAGGTAGGGGTCCTCCCCCGCGCCCTCCGCGATCCGGCCCCAGCGCGGATCCCGCGCGATGTCCACCATGGGTGCGAACGTCCATTTCAAGCCGACCGCGGTGGCCTCGGCGGCCGCAATCCGGGCCGTCGTCTCCGCGAGGGCGGGGTCGAAGCTCGCCGCTTCCCCGAGGGGGATGGGAAAGACGGTCCGATAGCCGTGGATCACGTCGTAACCGGCCAGGACCGGGATCTTCAGCCGCGAGTGCTCGACCGCCGCGCGCTGGATCTCGTTCACGTTCGCGGCCCCCCGCACGTTCAGGGTCGATCCCAGAAGCCCCTTGGCGGCGAGCGCCAGCTGCTCGGGCTTGATGCGGCCGTCCCCCGCCCCGTCGAGTTGCTGGAGTTGGCCCAGCTTCTCCTCCAGCGTCATCTGGCGGAGGAGGCCCTCGACGCGGGCCTCCACGGGATCGGGCCCTCCCCCTTCCCCGCCGCCGACTCGGGCCCCGGGCAGGAGGACGAGCGCCAGCGCCAGGCTCGCCACGAGCGACCTTGTCGTTCTTGACATGAGCAACCTCGGCCAGGGCGGCGAGGCCGGTTCAGCCCAGCCAACCGCCGCGGAAACCGGCGCGAATGAGGCCCCGCCGCAGGTGGGGATTTTTCTTCATCACGCGCCAGACGAGCGCACTACGCGCGTTTTCTATCATAGAAAGGATCGCCCCCTGGTCGATGCCGACGTAGTCGGTGTCGAACCACCCCGCCCCTTGTACCACCCGTCCCTGCTTGACCACGGTGCCGTCGGGAACCGACGGGTTGAAGGCGTCGAAGAAGCCGTACGTCCCGTACAGCTTTGACCCGTAGAGCTGGTGTATCTCGAGGATCGTCGGGATGACCGCCTCGGGAGCGAAGGGCAGCGACCCCAGGGCGGCGGCGGGCGCGATTGTGCCGTCGTCGCGGACGTCGCCCGCGGCCGCCCCCCGGGCCCAATAGGACTTGAACGCCCGCGGTCGTCCCTCCCGCATCGCCTCCGCCTGGGGGCCGTCACACGCGGTGAGACCCCAGACGTGGGGGCCGTAACCCCGCCATCCCCCCGGGTTTTCGAGGGCGTAGTCACGCTGGGCCAGGGTGGCCCGCCGCGAGTTCTCGAAGTAGTCGATGCCCCGGTCGCTCATGTAGGCGTCGCGGATGCCCCGGAAGTCGACCCAGACGTGCGAGTACTGGTGGCCGAAGAGGGGGGCAAAGTTGACGTGGGGCCGGCGGTAGTACTCCTGCCAGCGGTAGGTTCGGGTGAACTCCGACCAGGCGGCTTCCGACAAGGGATGGGTGGGCGAGCCGAGGGCCAAAAGGTAGAGGATCATCGATTCGTCGTACCCGCGCCAATCGTCGGGGTAGAAGCCCGTCTCCGGCTTCCAGGCCCGCGCGAGAAGGGGCGGGCGCGGGGCTGCCCAGGACCAGTCGACGCGGGTGTAGATCCGCTCGGCCAGATCCCGGATCTCTGCCTCCTCTCCCCCTCCCTCGAAATAGGACTGGCAGAAGAGGATTCCGGCCAGGAGCAGTGAGGAGTCGATCGTCGACAGTTCGACGCCGGGACCGGCCCGCTCCCCCGCCTGCTGCTCTAGGAAGTGATAGAAGAACCCGCGGTAGCCGGTCTGGCCCGTGGGGCCGGGACCTTGCGGCGCTTCCTCCAAGAACCGGAGCGTGGCCTTGACACGCGAAGCCGCCTCTCCCCGTTTCACATACCCGCGCTCGACGCCAATCGGGTAGGCGGTGAGGGCGAAGCCCATGGCGGCGATGCTGGAGGGCGAGGGGGAGGGGTAGCGGTCGGGAACGAGGCCGTTGCCGGGGTCCGCGAGGTCCCAAAAGTATCGGAATGTCCTCGCCTCGAGCTCGTCGAAGAAGGGAGGAAAGGAGGGGGCGGGGGCCTCCCCGACGCCCAGCGCGGAACCCGCCCCGATCAGCAGCCCCAGGGCGGGCCCGCTCAAGAGCGCGATCGACAAGCGCCGGATCATCGGAGCCCTCTGCCGTCCGGCGCGGGGTGGGCGGACGCCCTTCCCCAAGAGCGCCCGCCCCCGGGTGAGCAAGAGGCTAGAAGCGGAAACTCAGCCCGAACTGGAAGCGCCGCTTCGGGTCTTCGGTGTTCGGCGTTCCGAAGTTGGCGTTCACGTTCGGGAGCGGCGGCTCAAAGCCATCATAGCCGGTGAAGTTGTCGTGATTGAAGAGGTTGAAGACCTGGGCCGAGAGCTCGACGTGGCTCTTGCCGGAGATCTTGAAATCCTTGTCGAGTCTGAGGTCGATGCTCTGGAAGGCGAAGGTCTCGTTCGGTCGACCCGCGTAGAGCAGGATCTTCCGCTGGTTGATCCCGAACCCCTGCGTGTCGTCAATGAGGGTGAAGCCGACCCCCGAGCTGAGGACGATGAAGGCGCTCGCCCGAAAGCCCTGGGGCAGCTGGTAGATCCCCGTGGCCACGATGCGGTTGCGCTCGTCGGTCTGGGTGGGATGCCGCGGGTAGGCCGAGACGCTGGGGTAGTCGAGGCTGAAATTGTCGCCCCCGATCTCGTCCGCCCGGCCCAGGGTGTAGGTGAGGGTCATCCCCCACTTGGAGGCGGAGGTGAACGGCTTCTCCAGGGTCACGAAGAGCGCGTCGTACCAGGCCTTCTTGGTGTCGCTGGAGAGGAGGATGTTGGAGAAGCCGGGCACCGCGAAGCAGCACTCGCCGTCCGGCCGGCGGTTGCCGAAGATGTAGGTGAAACCGTGGGTGCTGCGTGCGCCCGCGTAGCTCGCGGAGGCCAGGACGGGACCGAAGGTGTGGCGCAGGCCGACCGTGAACTGGTCGGAAACAGGGGGGGTGGTGTTGTTGTCGATGAGGTAGACCTCGGGGTTGGGGGCCTGGCCGGTCGCGATGATGCCGTCGAGACCCGCCTTGCTCAGGTACTGGGGCTGCCAGACCAGGGTGGGCTGGCCGTCCCGGATGCTGCCATCGGCGGAGAAGCGGAAGGTCCGGATCGCGTATTGAAGTCGGTAGCGCTCATCGAGGGTGTAGTTGTAGAGGACGCGGTCGAAGTAGCGACCGTAGCCCGCAAAGAGGGTGGTCTGTCCCTTGCCGCTCAAGTCATAGGAGAACCCGATTCGGGGCTGGACCGCGCCGTAGTACGCTGGGCGCTGGGTGCCGTCGGTGAAGTACTGGGGCGGCACGAAGCTCGAGACCGCCGCCTTCACGTTCGCGGGTGTCACGTAGTTGTTGTCGAGCATGTCCGACTCGTAGTCCCACCGAAGGCCGGCGTTGATGGTGAGCCTCGCGGTCGGGCTCCAGTCATCCTGGGCGAAGAACCCGAGCTCCCAGTTCCCGGCGTTTAGGTTCGGGTTACCCAAGCCGTACTGCGCCTCGAAGGGGAAATCGAAGCTGATGTCCGATCGGAAGTGGAAGATCGGGTTTCCGTTCAGCTGTTTCGACACGTCGTAGTTGAGCCGGCTGAGGACGGTGCCCACCTTGACGCTGTGGTTTCCCTGCCACTTGGCGAACCGGCTGTAGTCATCGCGCAAAGACCAGCGGTCCTGCTGGAAAACCTGGGTCGTGTCCCGGCCTCCCACCCTGAGCGTGCCCTGGTAGTCCCGGCCGATGAGGTCTGGGTTGGTGGGCACGGGGTTCCATTTCGAGCGCTGAAAGGTGAAGCTCGCCTCGTTCGCCCAGTCGGACCGCGTCGTCTGGTAGCGAAGGAGAAGGGAGTTCACGTCGTTCTGGATGTTGTTCGCGGTCTGGAAGCTGTCCTGGTTGCCGAAGTCCCGGACGTCTGTCTCGTGACGGATGTTGTATGTGAGGTCCACGAGGTCGCCCGCCCGGGGCTGGTAGGAGACCTTCGCGAAGCCGAGGTTGGAACGGAAGGGGCTCGGGAAGAACCCTTCAAACGAGCCCAGCCCCAGTCGATCCGGCGCCGGGTTGCTGCCCAGGAAGACGCGGTTGTCGCGGTTTTGGAGGTTGTACTCCCAGGAGGCGAAGAACTGCATCTTGTCCTTCACGATGGGCCCGCCCAGGCTGGCCCCGCTCTGGAAGCGCTCGTATGTCGGTTTGGGGTCGCCGCGCTTCTCCGCGAAATAATCATTCGCCACCAGGTGCTTGTCCTGGTAGAGCAGGAAGGCGTCCCCGGACCATGTGTTTCCCCCGCTCTTGGTGACCGCGGTGATGATGGCGCTGGACGCCTTCTCGTACTCGGCCTTGAAGTTCTGGGTGAGGACGCGGAACTCCTGAACCGCGTTCTGGGGGAAGGGATTGCCCCGGCTGGAGTCCTGCCCCACGACCCCGCCCTCCAGGGTGTCGTTCTTGTAGCTCACCCCGTCGATGAAGACGTTGGTCTGATTGGCGGAGAGGGCACCTCCCGAGAACTGCTTCTTGACGGAGTTTTCGGACTCCACCCGCACCCCGGGAGCGAGGGCGGCGAAGTTCAAGAAGTTGCGGTTGTTCTGGGGAAGGGCCTCTACCTGCTCCGGCGTGACGTTGGTGGCGATCTGGGATGTCCGCGTGTCCAGCAAGAGGTCACCCACTACGGTGACGTTCTCCACGTACGCAAGCTCAGCGGTGAGGCGGAAGCTCAGTTCCAGATCCTGGCCCACGAGGACCTGGACGGCCCGCGCGGCCGGCTTGTACTGAGGCACGCTGATGGTGATCTCGTAGTTGCCGGGCCGCAGGGCAGCCAAAGTGAACGACCCGTCCGGGCCGGACACCGTCTCGTTCGTGAAGCCGCTCTGCGTCTCGTGGGCCACGATGTTCGCCCCGGGGAGGGGCCCCGTCTCATCCTTGATGGTTCCGTGGATCTGGGCCGAAGTCGACTGGGCCAAGCTCGAGGTTGCCCCCACTAAAAAGAGCGCGAGGGAGGCGAGGGTTCGTAGCGCGACGTGTCTTGCCATCATGGCCGACCTCCGAGGCCGGATGGGCCAGAAGCGCTCGTCCTCGGCTGCCCGGGCCAGGAAAAAGCTCCTTAGGGAGGCCGGAAAGCCTGGGTCAGGGGCGGGAACCCGGTCCGCTCGCGCCGAGTCGGTCGCGGCCCCCCCGCCATCCTCGAAACCAGAGGACGCACCTTCGTGGCCGTCACCAGTGCCGCGCCAAGGCTGCGCCTCTCATGCCTTCCGGGCTAGCGGGCAGACCCTGAATCTCGTTTGGGGAAGTCCCCCAATTCCGCCTCGGGGTTTCCCCGGCGGCGGACGCCCTGGCCATTGACCCTGCCCCGGGACGGGACTAGCCTCCCTCCGAAGGAGGCCCTATGGGTGTCACCGTCAAGAAGATCACGCTCTGGCGGGGCAAGGTGGAGAACCGCCCCGGGATGCTCGCCGATGTGCTGGCGCCGGCGGCCACCACCGGCACCGACCTCAGGGTCGTGATGGGCTACCGCGAGCCGGGCGAGGCCCAGGCCGTCATCGAGCTATTCCCGGTGGGGGGCAAGAAGCTCAGGGCGGCCATGGCGGCCGCGGGGCTCGGCCCCTCCACCATCCCCACCCTGCTCGTCACCGGAGACAACCGGGCCGGCTTGTGCGAGGCCATGGCCCGCGCGGTCGCCGATGCTGGAATCAACATCGCCTTCATGGTGGCGCAGGCCGTAGGCCGCCAGTTCTCGGCCGTTTTCGGGTTCGAGAGCGAAGCGGACGCGGCGCGGGCGGCTACGCTGATCAAAAAGGCGGCGCGGCGGAGGCCCTAGGAAGGCCTAGCGAACCCCGGCTCGGCGACGGGCTCTAGGTGAGCGGCAGGAGAGAGCCCGCCGCCTCGGGATGTCGGCACGCCCTTCTGTTGCCGCGGGCTTCGCCTCAGCCGGCCAGGGAGGCGGCGGTAGCCGGCTCTCCGGGCAGGGCCGGGGTCGGGTGCGTCCAACAGTAGGGATCGCCCACGATCCGGTAGTCCATGGTCCGGCGCTTGGGCACGAATCCCGCGTCCTGGATGTTGCGCGCGATCTCCGCCTCCGTCAGGCGGAAGTGGGCTCCCGCCGCGGAGACCACATTCTCCTCGATCATGAGGCTCCCAAAGTCGTTGGCCCCGAACCGGAGCGAGACCTGCCCGATCTTGCCCCCCTGGGTGACCCAGGAGGCCTGCACGTTCGGGAAGTTGTCGAGCATGACCCGCGCCACGGCCAGCGTGCGGAGGTACTGGAAGGAGGTGAGCTCGTCTCCCCCGATGGCGGTGTGGGCGGGCTGAAAGGTCCAGGCGATGAAGGCGGTGAAGCCCCGGGTTCGGGCCTGGAGATCGCGAAGGTGGATGAGGTGGTCGATCCGCTCCTCGAGCGTTTCCACGTGCCCGAACATCATGGTGGCCGTGGTCTTCATGCCCAGCCCGTGGGCGACCTCCATGACCTCCAGCCACTCCGCGGTCGTGCCCTTGGCGATGCCGATGCGCTCGCGCACACGGTCAGACAGGATCTCGGCCCCGCCCCCCGGGATGGAGTCGAGGCCAGCCGCGATCAGGCGGCGCAGCGCCTCCTCGGTGGTGAGGCGGGAGACCCTCTCGATGTGCTTCACCTCCGCCGGGGAGAGCCCGTGGATCCAGATGGGGTAGTTCGCCTTGATCCAGCGGAACAGCTCCTCGTAGTACTCGATGCCGAGGTCGGGGTGGAGTCCCCCCTGGAGCAGGATCTGGTTGCCCCCCAAAGCCAGGGTCTCCTCGATCTTCTGGGCTAGCTCGCGCTTGGAGAGAAGGTACCCCTCCTTTGAGGGAAGGTCCCGGTAGAACGCGCAGAAGGCGCACTGGGCGGTGCAGACATTGGTGTAGTTGATGTTGCGGTCGATGATGTAGGTGACGACCGGCTCCGGGTGCAGGCGCTGCCGGACGCTGTCCGCGAGCATGCCCAGCTCCAGGAAGTCGCCCTCCCGGAGGAGGACCACACCCTCCGCGCGGCCGAGCGGCTCGCCCGCCCGCACCTTCTCCGCGATCGCCTCAAGGATGGCCATGAAACCTCAGCTCCGGGATCCTGGGGATAAGGCCCAGGGCGTGCGCCCGCCGGTAGAACTCCCGGAGCCCTCCCACTTCCGCCTCCCCCAGGTCGTAGACCATGTTCGATCGGAGGTACGACTCGTTCTCCGCCCCGTGCCCGGCACCATAGCCATTGTAGCTCGAAGCGATGGTGGAGATGGCTTGAAGGCCCGCGCGCAGTGACTCCTGCAGTCGCGCCACTTGGGCCGTCGTCACCCCGCCCGGTCGGCCCGCCCAGAAGGCGAAGACAAAGGGCAGCCCGGTCCGGGCCCTCCACTCCTCGCCCAGGTCCAGCCACGCGGCCTCGCCCTCGAAGTAGAGAGCGGGATCCCCAATGACGAGGGCGGCGTCGGCCGCCTCCAGCATCTCGGGCACGGAGGGGGACATGGGCACGTACTCCGGGTCGCGCCCCAGTCGCTCGCGCATCAGGATCTTGAGCAGGGCCACGCTGGTTCGGCTGGAGGTGTCCAGGGCCACGCGGCGAATCTCGGGGAGCGGTCGCCGGTGGAAGAGGCGGACCGAGCGCACGGGGCCGTGGCTGCCGATGGCGATTCCGGGGACGATCGCGTAGTCCCCATAGGCGTACTCGATGGACGGGATCATGCCCAGGTCAATTTCGCCACGATGGAGCCGTTCCGCGACCTGGGCGGGAACGTCGCGCTCCAGGAGGAAGCGGGGGTCGCCCCGGAGACCGTGAACGACGGGAGCCACGTTCAGGTAGGGCACGATGCCCAGGCGCAGGGGTTCCGGCGCGGAAGCGCTCACCACTCCTTCACCACGTTGAACACGGTGTCGCGCTCGAGGGGCCGGCGCCCGGCCTCCCGGATGAGCCGGCAGAGATCATGGACGCTCAGGGACTGCGCGGTGGGCGCACCCGCGTCGTGGGCAATCTTCTCCTCCGTGACCGTCCCGTCGATGTCATCGGCCCCGAAGCTGAGACCTACCTGGGCCAGCCGCGGTCCGATCATGATCCAGTAGGACTTGATGTGGGGGAAGTTGTCGAGCATCAGCCGCCCCACCGCGATCGCCTTCAAGTCCTCGAAGCCTGTGGTCTCGGGTAGCTTCATGGCCGGGGCCTCCCAGGGCTGGAAGGCGAGCGGGATATAGGTCACGAAGCCGCCCGTTTCGTCCTGGAGGCTGCGCAGCCGGAGGAGGTGGTCGACCCTGTCCTCCACGGACTCGATGTGGCCATAGAGCATGGTCGCGTTGGTGGGGATGCCCTGCCGGTGGGCCTCGCGCATCACGGCCAGCCATTGCTCGGCGTCGGCCTTGCCCTTGATGATCGCGTCCCGGGTCCGGGGAGCGAAGATCTCCGCCCCTCCCCCGGGCATGGAGTCGAGGCCGGCCTCCCGGAGCTCGGCCAGGACCCGCTCGACGCTCATGCGGTAGAGGCGGTGAAAGAAAAACACCTCCACCGCGGTGAACGCCTTGATGTGGATGTCGGGCCGGACCCTCTTGATCCCCCGCATCATGTCCAGGAAGTACGACCAGGGCAGGTCGGGGTGCAAGCCGCCCACGATGTGAACTTCCCGTACCGGCGCCGGCAGCGCGGCCACGTTACGGAAGATCTCGTCCAACCCCATGGTGTAGGCCCGCTCCTCCCCCTTCTTGGCCGCAAAGGCGCAGAAGTCGCAGGTGGCCGCACACACGTTGGTGTGATTGAGGTGGGTGTTCCAGACGAAATAGGCGACATCCCCGTGGCGCTGCTCGCGGACGTGGTTGGCCAGGTGGCCGAGGGCCAGGAGGTCGTTGGTCCGATAAAGGGCGACCCCGTCCGCAAAGTCCAGCCGCTGCCCGGCCATCACCTTCGCCCGGATGGGCTCGAGCGCGGTGTCGCGGAAGCGGGTCTCGACGAGAGCGGTGGCCATGGCCCTCCGATGGGGTGAGCGCGGGCAGAAGTGCTGCCGGTCGGTCGAACGACCTGGCTAGACTAGCATCGGTAAGAGGGGACGGGCAAGGCGCGGAAGTCCTTGACCCCTAATTTCCAGAACTTATACTGAACGTGGCTGAATGAAGCGACTCTGCACCGCGGGTGCTCTCGCCCTCCTCCTCCTGCCCACGCAGTTGCCGTGGTGGATCGATGGTCTCGGCGCCGCGCCTATCCCCGCGGGTGCGCTCCGGGTCCTGCGGGGCACGGTTGGGCGACGCGCCACCCTCGCTTCCCTCCTCGACGGCACCCTCTCGCGCGCGGGCGTCCAGCGCCTGGTGGAGACAGCCCGCCCCGTGCATGACCTCGCCCGCCTCTCCATCGGCCACCCCTTCGGCCTGGCCCTGGGGCCGGACGGGCTCATCTGGGCCTTCACCTATGGCATCGACGAGCTCCGCACCCTCAGGGTTAGTCGCCGCGGCCAGGCGCTCGCGGCCGAGGTCGTGAGCCACGAGTACGAGACGGGGGTGGCCAGCGTCACGGGCGTTATTGACTCCAGCCTTTTTGCGGCCGTGAACGCGGCCGGGGAGGACGATCAACTCGCCCTCGATCTGGCCGACATCTTCGCTTGGGAGGTTGACTTCAACACCGACCTCCGTAAGGGGGACGGCTTCCGAGTGGCGGTGGAGAAGCTCTTCTTGGAAGGCCGCTTCCGCCGCTACGGTCGCCTCTTCGCCGCCGAGCTCACCCGGGGCAACCGCGTTTTCCGGGCCGTGCGGTTCGAGGGCGCGCGGGGGGTCGGGTACTACGCCCCCGACGGCTCATCGCTCCGCAAGGCCTTCCTGCGCTCGCCCCTCAAATTCTCCCGCATAACGTCCCGCTTCAGCTTGGCCCGCTTTCACCCCCTCCTCCACGAGACCCTCCCCCACCTTGGCGTGGACTACGCCGCCCCCACGGGCACGCCGGTGGTGGCGACCGCGGACGGGGTGGTGACCCGGGCGGGCTGGGACGGCGGCTACGGGCAGGCGGTGCGTCTTCGTCACGCCAACGGCTTCACGACTCTCTACGGGCACCTGGTGCGCATCGACGTGCGCACGGGGCAGAGGGTGGGGCAAGGGACGCGGATCGGGGCGGTGGGCATGACCGGCCTCGCCACCGGCCCCCACCTCGACTACCGGATGACACGCAACGGCGCCTTCGTGGACCCACTCAGGGTCGTCTCCCCGCCCGCCGAGCCCATCCCCACCGAGGAGCGGGCGGCCTTCGTCGCCACCTCCGCGCGGCACCTGGCCCTCCTGGGAAGTGGCGCTGGCCCTACGCTCACGGCCACGAACCCCTGAGCCGGAGAGGCCTACATCGAGCCCGTCCGCCTCCCCTCGGCGGACCTCTCTTGTCCCCGGCCCTGCGCTGGCTCCCAACCCCCCCAAGGGTCGCCCCGGCCGGGTTTGCGTTGGCCGGCGGCGGGCATACACTGGAATCGATGCGCGCCCCGGCCCTGGTCGTCGTCCTCCTGGCCGCCGCCCCGATGGCGCCCGCCGAGGTGACGGTGAGATTGGGCGGAGACGGGCGCGTGGATGTCCGGGCCACGACGGCCCCCCTTCCCGAGGTGCTCGACCATCTCTCGCGCCAGACCGGCATGAAGGTGATCTACGACGGCCCCGTCCCGCGCCCGCTCTTGACCCTCACCTTGGAGAGGCGCACCCCCGTCGAGGCCCTCCTCGGGATCCTCGAGGGCCTGGGCCTGAACTACGCGGTGGTCATGGACAGGACGGCCACGCGCGTGGAGACGCTGCTCATGACGGGGACCCCCCCGGTGTCGGTCCCCAGCGCCGCCTTGCCCCTGAGGGCGACGACGCCCACCCTGCCTCGGCTCCGGGCCCCGGAACCCGTGGAGCAGGACCCGGTCGATGAGCCCCCGGAGGAAGAGGCGGTGCCCCCGGCCACCCCAGGGCAGCCTGCACCGGGCCCGCCTCTCCCCGGGACCGGGAGTCCGGTTCCTCCCGCGTTCAGCCAGCCGCCGATAACGCTACCGGGCATGCCGAACATGGTGCCTCCCCCCGATTACCCGGTCTCCCCCTTCACGCCACGGCTGCTTCCGTCGAACATTCCGATCCCCCGTCCGTCGCCGGGGACCCCTCCGGCCACGGAGCCGACCGCGCCGCCTTAGCGGTTTGCGCTCAGCGCGGGGCGGACGACGGGTTTGGACGGGGTGACCCAGGGGTCAAGGGGCTGAGGCCCCCCGGGGGCGTGCTTCCCGGCAGAACCGGACTCAGTTGGCCGCCAATGACCCTGGGCTGGCCGACGGCAAAGATCCACTCGTTGTAGTGGTTCCGGCCATTGAATAGACGCAGGCTCTTGTCCGTGCTTCTGCTGGCCACGCCGACGAGCGGCCCGATGGAGCCGCCCATGACGCCCCCCGGAGAAGGCGGCTGGGTCGGGGGGGGGGCGTTTGGCGGGGGGCTGGCCCCCGGCGGAGGGCTCGCCCCCGGCGTCGGCGGGGCGAGCGTCGCCTCCCCCTGGTGGATGAGGCGCCACTTGCCGTCCCGGGTCATGGGGTCCTTGTAGGCCTTGCGCAGGTACTTGCCCTTCACGAGAACCTCGAGCGACGTGGGCAAGGCGTTGCCGCTCTTCTTCTGGAATCGCTGGATGGCGTCCGCGATGGAGCCCCCCCGAAAGATCAGCTCCTGCTCCCGGTCGTCCTGCATGATGTAGCGCCAGGTCGGAGCGGCGGCGCCCATAAGCACGAGCATGATGGTCATGGAGGCGATGAGGGCCACGAGCGAATAACCCGCCTCACGCCCGGGGTCCGGCCCCCTCCTCATTTCGCCCTCTCGTAGCGCTCTAGGACCCTCTTCACGTAGTCCCGGGTCTCGCGGTACGGGGGAACGCCCTGGTGGCGGCCCACCGCGCCCGTCCCCGCGTTATAGGCGGCCAGCGCCTTCTTCACATCGCCCTCGTAGAGAGCGAGCAGGGAGCTCAGATGACGGGCGCCGCCGTCCAGATTGGCGGAGGCATCGAAGGGATCGCGGATGCCGAGGGAGGCGGCGGTGGCGGGCATGAGCTGCATGAGGCCCTGGGCCCCCTTCGGAGAGACCGCTTGCGGCCGGAAGTTGGACTCCACCGACACGACCGCCAAGACGAGCTCCGGATCCAGGCCGTGTCGTCGGGCGGCCTCAGTGGCGAGCGCCCGCAGGTCTCCCCCCTCCCCGGCGACCTCGTCCAATACCTCGTCGGGAACGAACCCACGCACGAGGGTGACGGGCGTGCTGACCTCGCCGCCACCCCGGAGGCCCAGGACCAGCGTGTCCCCCTCCACGCGCCGGGCGATGATCTTCAGGGTCTGGCCGTTGCTGAGGACGGCGATCTCCGCCCGTGCGGACGCTCCCGCGAGGACGAGCAGGGTCGCCAGGGGCAGTCGGGTCCATGGGCCTCGACCGAGCCTCAGCATGCGGGGGCGGGGCCGGGGACGGCATTGATGGTCACATCCGTGGCGCCGGTCTTGCCGTTTGGCACGGTGGCGGTCACGGTGACCAGGACTTGGGAGTCCGTACTCTGCCGCCGCGTGTGCATCACGTCCGCGGCCTGGCCGTTGGTGTCGGTAAAGATGGGCTGGCTCCCGCTGTCAAAGAACTCCTTGATCCCGCAGGCGCCCGACTTGACCGCCACGGTGAAGATCACGGGCACGTTGGCGACGGGGTTGCCGGACGCGTCGTAGACCGTGGCCACCACCCGGGTCTGGCCGCCCGGACCGTCGATCCGCGGGGGATCGGCCACCACCACGACCTGGACGGGGAGCGAGCTCCCGATGACTACCGTGGTGGAGGCACTCCCATTCCCACTCGTGACCGTGCCCCCCGTCACGGGCCCGGGCGAAGCGGAGGGCGAAGTGGAGGGCGACGGGGAGGGAGCGACGGAGGCAGCGACGGCGGGGCCTCCCGAAACGCACGTGACCGTGGCCATCCCCGACCGGCTGTCGGACACGAGGTTGAACCGGGCCACCCCGTCCTTGGTCTCGGCCTGGGGGTCGACCCGGCCCAGGGTGGTGAAGCACTGCATCACGGTGCCGTCCGGGCACGGCATCCCCGCGGGCTCGATGCAGAAAGCGGAGATCACCGACACGCCCCCGTTGGCGGAGATGAAGGGGGGGTTGGCAAAGAGGGTGAGGCTGGATCCGGGAGGGGCAGTGAGAAGCGCCTTGGCGCAGGTCAGGACCGCCAGGGCCAGGAGCAGGACCCCCAACCCCATCGCGGCCCTTCCCGGAGGCCTTCTCACGGCATCACCACGAGCCGGCCGGGGGAAGGCGCGGCCGGCCGGTCGGCGGCGGCCCCGGTGGCGAGGATCAGGGACTCCACCCCGACCGGCCACGCCCCGGGGCGAAGGCCCCGGAAGGTGGCCACCGCCACCTCTCCCGAGCCCGCCGTGGCCACGGCCCGCGTGAACCGGATGCGGGCCCGACCGGACTCGAGCGTCTTCTCAACCGCCACGTTCGCCCCGTCCAGGGTCAGGAGCGAGCCGGGAGCGATGTCGACCGCCTCCAGGAGGGCGGGATCGTAGACGAACACCGCCTCCACGGCCCGAAGGTCGCGGGCCCCCACCACCACCAGGGAAAGCGCCGTCGTCTGCCCGGCTTTGACACTCGCCTCCGGTGGGCTGAAGAGGGCGGTGGTGGGCCGGGCATCCGGGGGCTGCACCTCCGGGGGCTCGGGTGAGGGCGAGGCCCCGGGCGGGCCCGGAGATGGGGCCGGCGCGGGGGGGGCCTCGGGAGGGGCCGCCGGCGCCCCTCGCGGAGCGCCGCGCGGAGCGGGGCCGGGCGGGGGGACGGGCTCGGGGGCCCCGAAGAGCGGGGGCCGGATGCTCGGCACCTTGACCGTCTCCTCGGTCCCCACGTACGTGGACCTTAGGTCCTCCTCCGACAGCTTTGGTCCGCGGACTAGGTGCGCGGTGATCGAGATTATGATCTCCAGGTCGTCGATGTTCTTGACCGTGGAGGTGAAGATCCGGTTGAGGATGGGGACGCTCTGGAGGCCGATGACGCCGGACAGCGCCGTGGTCTCCCGTCCCTGCACCAGCCCCCCGATGAGGCTCGTCTCACCGTCCCGGAGGCGCAGGATGCCCTTCACGCTCCGGGTCAGGAAGGTGGGCAGGGTCTGGCCGCCGAGATCGGCGTTGGCGCCCAGGATGCTGAACTCGGCAGTGAGCTCGAGGGCGATGTCGCCGCTGGCGTTGACCTTGGGAGTGAGCTCCAGAGTCACGCCCACGTTTCGGTACTGGAAGGAGGTCGCGGGCGCGAAGGTGCCCGTGCCGCCGGTGGCGGTGGCGGTGAAGGTCGTCACCGGGACCGGCACCTCCTGCCCGATCTTGAGCGCCGTCATCTTGCCCTCCGCCGCCCGCAGCTTGGGGGCGGCGAGGATGCGGGCGTTGGTGTCCGTCTGGAGGAACTTCGCGAAGATGGTGGAGGGCACGTTGACCACGAAGTCGGCGAGGTTGAGGGAGGACAGGAGCTGGGCCCGCACGTGGGTGAAGCCCGAGCTGTCCACCTCGCCCGCGGCGCCGGTGGGGCTGAAGGTGGCGGAGACCTCGTAGTTCGAGAGGCGGATCCCGAAGTCCTTCACCTTCGTCCGGTCGACCTCCAGGATCTGGATCTCCGCCATGATCTCGCCCTTGGGCTTGTCGTTGGCCTCCACGATCCGCTCGGCGAGGGCCACCTTGTCGGGGGTGGCGATCACGGTGATGGCCGCAAGGTCCTTGTTGGCCGTGGCCTTGGTGATCCCGGCCAGGGTCTTCACCTGGTTTAGGGTTTCGTTGACGTCCGCGTTCTGGAGGTAGAAGGTGCGGAGCACGAAGTCGTCGTAGGTCCTCCGCTTTTGGGGAGACTCCGGCACGATGATGATCGTGTTCTGGTCCAGCACCTTGTAGAAGAGCCTGTTCACGAAGGTGATCTGGTCGAGGGCCTCCTGGAAGGTCACGCCCGTGAGGTTCACGGTGTACTTCTTGTCCCGGTAGCCCTCGTCGAAGAGGATGTTGACCCCGGAGAGCTTGCCGAGGGTGTCCAGGATCTTCTCTAGGCTCGTCTCCGTGAACTTTATGGCTACCGGCACCGGGCTGCGCGGGGAGAGAACGGGAACGGGGACCCGGGCCGCCTGGGCTCGGCTCTTCATGGCCTCGAACTCGGACAGCCGCTTCTTCTCCTCCTCGCGGGCGCGGATCTTGTCCCGGGTCCGAATCAGGTCGTCCGACGCCGAGCGGTCGCCGGGGTCGTACCGGGTGGCGATTTCGAGCTCGTCCGCCGCCTTCTCCAGCTCGTCCGCGGCCAAGTGCTTGCGGGCCTCGGCGTGGTGGAAGCGGCTGGCCTCGACGCGGGCGTTCTCGAGGGCGATCTTGTAGTCGATGTTCTCCGGGTCCTTCTGGAGGGCGGCGGTCAGGCGGGCCACGGCCAGGTCCCAATTCCCCTTCTTGGCTTCCTTCTGTCCCTGGCGGTAGGCGGAACGGGCCGCGCAGCCCCACCCGGCCAGGCTCAGGGCGAGCGCCACCGCGAACAATCGGCCAAGGGAACCCAAGCTCCTCCCCTTCCCTGTGGGCATCGTCACCACTCGTTGTAGGGCGTGCCCGAGAGCGAGGACTCGGTGGACGCGCTCTTCAGGTCGATGATGCCCGGGGGCTCGGTCGGCCGGTCGGGATCGGGCTCGGCGTTCACCACCTCCCAGTCCGCCATCCTCGTGATGGGGTCGACGGGGACGGCCCGCACGTAGCCGTCCTCCTTGAGGGCATCCAGGGAGGCCGGATAGCGGCCCTTGTCCGCGTAGTACTGGTCGATCAGCTCGCGCAGGCGGAAGAGATCCTCTTTCAGCACCGCCTCCCGGGATTGGAGGATGGCCACCTTGTACTCAGGCAGCGCGATCGCGGCCAGGATGGCGATGAGGGCCACCACCGTGATCAGCTCGAGGAGGGTGAAGCCTCCCTCACCAGGAGTTGTACTGCGTCCCATCCAATCCCTTCCCCGTGTTCTTCGAGTACACGTCCCAGACGTTCTGGCCGCACCAAGACGTGCTATCGGGTTCGTCCTGATAGCAGCGCTGGCCCCACTCCGCGGTTCCCGTCATGGGGTCCACCGGTATGCGGCGCAGGAACTTGAGCTTCTTCTGGATCGCCCCCACCCGGTTGACCCCCTTGACCAGGATCTCGAGATCGGGCGGATAGCCCTCGCTCCCCACCTTGACGTCGGTGCCCCCGATGGCGCCTTGCTCCACCGCCAAGTGATAGCGGTCGACGGCGAACCTTATTTCCCGCAGGGTGCGCCTCAGCTCGATCTCCTTTTGCCGGGTGTAAGTCACCCGGGCCAAGGGCATTATGGCGGAGGCCAGGATCATCACAATGGCGGCGGTGGCCACCAGTTCCAGGTAGGTCACGCCTCGGGAGGAGCTACTGTCCATGGCTCTCCGGGGATCCGGCTCGGAAGTAGGCGGAGAGCTCGATGCTCAAGTCCCCCCTCTGTTCCGCGCTGCGCCTGAGGGCCACCCGGTCCACGGTGAGGAAACGCGGCGAGCGCTCGACGCGGGCCAGGAACTCCACCAGTTGATGATACGTCCCTTCCACCGGGAACGAGATGGCCACCCGGGTCAGCCGCGTTCCCTTGACGTCCTCGGGGTGATACGTGCGGCGCCGGGCCTTCAGGCCCGGCTCCGCGGCCATCTTCTCGACCTCCTGCAGGGTGGGCCGCAGCTCGGTGTCCCGCGGGCCCACCACCCCGCGGTAGAAGCGCTGCATGTCCGCGGTGTTGGAGCGGATCGTGTCCGCGCGGCGGCGCAGGCCAGCCGTGATCTCTAGCTCGCGTTCCACCTCCGCCCGGAGCAGGGCCACCCGGGAGGTGACGCTGCGGAGTTGTAGCTGGCGGGGGAAGGTGTAGGCCGCGAAGGCGGCCACGTTCAGGCCGACCAGGGCCCAGAACACGGGCAGGAGGCGGCGCCGCCAGAAGGGAAGAGGCGGGGCGGGAGTCACGGCCGCTTCTCCACCCGCCCCGGGATGGCGGGCGAGACGTACCGCATCGAGAACGACAGGTCGGCTCCCTCCGTGCCCTCCCCCACCCCCAGGAGGTTCACGTCCTGGAACTCCTTCCGCTCCTGCAGAGCGCGCATGAAATCGAACCCGTCCTCCGCTTTGCGGGCGACCGCGCCCAAGTCCAGTTGCAGCTGCCCTTCCCTGACGGAGGGAGCGATGGAGACGAGGCGCACCCCCGCCGGGAGCACCTCCTCCAGAACGCCGAGGAGATCTGTCCAGGAAAACGCCCTCTGGTCCACCAGGGCCCGGAGGAGTGCCCAATGGGTGACCAGGGCGGAGTCCGGCCGGGGGCCGCGCAAGGACGCGGCCTCCATCCGGAGCTGCTCGACCTGCTGGTCGAGGGCCTTCACCTCCTGCTCCAGGGCCGCGGTGCGACCCGGCAACACCTGCCGGAGGACGAGGGCGTGGCGGGCGGTGAGGGCGAGGAGCAGGAGCGATGCCAGGCCGAAGGCGAGGGCGGGCAGCCGTTCGTTGCGGAAGGGCCGGCTAGCCAGGTTGAGGGGGGCCCTCACGCTGCCCTCGCCACGCACGCGGCCGCCCCCGCCAAGGCCTGGGCCGCCGTCCCCGAATCGCTTCCCCCGAAAGGCTCCCAGGGATCGAGGACCTCGGGCTTGAGCCCCAGGGGCTCGTGAAGGAGCGCCACCGCCTCCTCCGGGGGCAGGGCCGCGGAACGGACCACGGCCGCTTCCAGGCCCGGCCCCGCCAGCCTCTCCCGATAGTAGAGCACGGTGTTGGCGACCTCGCGAATAACGGGATCGGGGGCGGCGGCGAAGTCCCCGGTCAGGGTCCGCAGGAGGATGGGCCAGCCCGCGCGGCTCAGGACCAGAGACACGTAGCCGTGATCCCAGTTCAAGAAGAGCCGGTCGCCGGTAGAGCCCTCCCCGATCGCTCTTCCCGACAGGGCGAGGCAGGCCGCTTCCACCAGGCCGGGGCGGAAGCCGAGGGCCGAAAGCGCAGCCTCGTAACCCTCGAGCACGGGTCGAAAAACGGCGGCCACCAGGACCTGGCCCCCGGATCCGGGGGGCGGCGCTCGATGAGCGACGCGGGCCTCCCGGGCCTCAAAGGGAAGGGCTTTCTTGAGCCGGAAGCGGATAAGATCCTCGGTCTCCCGGCGGCCCCGGCCCGTCACCTCGGGGGCGGGAAGCAGGGCCAGCCGGACCACGGGATCAGGGAGGACGAGGCCAATCTCTCCGCCCGAGAGGGCCCCCGCCCGCTCCACGACCGTGGCCAGGGCCTTGCCGAAGGCGGCGGCATCCGTGATGTTGGGCTGGGTCATGGAGAGGTTCAGCGCGCCCTCGGGCAGGTCCAGCGAGGCCGCCGCGCCCAGGAGGACCCGCCTGCCCTCGCGAAAGAGCCGCACCACCCCCAGGCTGCGCGGCCGGACCTCGAGCGCGATGAGCGGGTAGTCGGGCTCGAGAAGGCGGCGGCGGAGCCAAGCGTGGCCGCTTCGTAGACCCTCCCCCGCCCGCCTCACACCACCTCCACAAACGTGACCTTGTTGATCTCCTGGAGCGTGGTCCGGCCCGTCAGGGCCTTGTTGACGGCCGACTCCCGAAGAAAGACCATCCCCTCCTCCCGGGCCGCCCGCTTGATGTCCGCGCTCGAGCGGCGGGCCAGAATCATCTCCCGCACGCTGTCCGACACGTCCAGGAGCTCGCAGATGGCGGTGCGGCCCTTGTAGCCCGTCCCCCCGCATTCCAGGCACCCCGCCCCCTCGTAGAACCACGTATCCGCGTAAGCCACGGCGTCGAGGCCCGACTCCACCAGCAGCTCGCGGGAGGCCTTCACGCGGCGCGTGCACTGGGAGCAGATGGTACGCACCAGGCGCTGGGCCTGGACGCAATTGAGGGCGGAGACGAAGTTGTAGGGTTCGATCTTCATGTTGAGGAAGCGGCCGAGGACGTCGATCACGTTGTTGGCGTGCACGGTGGTGAAGACGAGGTGACCGGTGAGGGCGGACTGGATGGCGATGTCTGCCGTCTCGGGATCGCGGATCTCCCCCACCATGATCTTGTCCGGGTCGTGACGGAGGATGGAGCGCAGGCCCCGGGCGAAGGTCAGCCCTTTCTTCTCGTTGACCGGGATCTGGGTCACGCCTTTCAGCTGATACTCCACCGGGTCCTCGATGGTGATGATCTTGTCTTCCTCGGTCTTGATCTCGGAGAGGGCGGCGTAGAGGGTCGTGGTCTTGCCGGAGCCGGTCGGCCCCGTCACCAGCACCATGCCGTAGGGCTCGCGTATGAACCGGCGGAAGCGCGCCAGCTCCTTCTCGTCGAAGCCCAGCACGTCCAGGCGAAGAGAGGTGAACTGCTTGGAGAGGCTCTCCTTGTCCAGGATGCGGATGACCGCGTCCTCTCCGTGCACGGAGGGCATGATAGACACCCGGAAATCAATGGCGCGTCCGCCCACCCTCACTCGGAAGCGGCCGTCCTGGGGGACGCGCTTCTCCGCGATGTCCAGCTCCGCCATGACCTTGATGCGGCTGATGATGGTCTGGTGGTGCTCCTTCGCGATGGGCTTCATGGCCGGCTGGAGCACCCCGTCGATGCGGTACTTGATCACCACCTCGCTGTCCCGGGTCTCGATGTGGATGTCGGAGGCCCGACGGTTCAGGGCATCGAAGACCGTGGAATCCACGAGGCGGATGATGGGCGATTGATCGGCCTGGATCTTGTCGATGGAGATAACTTCCTCACCGTTGTCGTCGTCGCGGAGGAGCTGGATCTTGAACGATTCCGAGGCCTGTTCCAGCACCCGCTGGGTCCCCTGACCGCGCTTGAGCGCGTCCTGGATGGCGGAGGGCGAGCCCACCGCAGGCTGGATGGGGGTCTGCAGGAGCAGGGAGAGCTCGTCCACCACCGGGATGTTGGCGGGGTCGGCCATGACCAGAACCAGTCGTTCCCCCTCCCGGCGGTAGGGGAGGAAGTTGTACCGGAACATCAGCTCCACGGGCACGGACTTCAGGATCTCGGGATCGGGGGCGAAGGAAGCCACGTCCACGAACTCCAGGCGGTAGCGAACGGAGAGCGCCCGCGCGGTCTCCTCCTCGGAGACGGGGGCCAGGACCGCATCGTCGAGCAGGGGCTTTGTCCGCTCTTCCGCCACCGGCTACCTCGTCTTTTGCACGGCGGATATGGCCTGAAACATGGGCAAGTAAAAAGCCAGCAGCATGCCGGCCACGATGACGGCCATGAGGACGAGGAGGATGGGCTCCACCAGGGTGAGGACGGTCGCGATTCGGGTGTCCAGCTCCTCGTCGTAGAACTCCGCGACCGCGTTCAGCATGTCGCCCAGGGCCCCCGTCTGCTCCCCCACCTTGACCATCTCCAGGGGGAGCGTCTCCAGCATGCCCGTGGACTCGAGGGAGGCGGTGAGGCTCGCACCCTCCCGTATCCGGGGGGTGGCCGCGGCCACTGCCCCGGCCATGGCCCGGTTCCCGATCGAGGCCGCCGCCACCTCCAGGGCGTTCAGGAGCGGAAGTCCCCCCGCCAAGAGGGTGGACAGCGTCCGCATGAGCTGGCTGGTCGCGTACATCCGCACCAGGCCGCCCAGGTAGGGCAAGCGCAGGAGGGCTCTGTCGATGACGAGTCCAGAGGTGGGTCGCTGCAGCCAGGACCAGAGCGCGACTCCCCCCCCGGCCAGAACGAGCCCGATCCAGAGCAGGTTGCTGCTCACTGCATCCGACACCCCGAGCAGGATCTGTGTGGGCATGGGCAGCTCGGCCCCCAGGCCCTCGTAGAACCCCTTGAACTGGGGGATCACGTAGACGACGAGGACCGCGACCAGCAAGAGCATCATCGACAGCAGGACAATGGGGTAGACGGAGGCGGAGACGGCCTTCTTCTTGAGCCCCTGGTTGAGACGCAGGTGCTGAGAGAAACGCCGCAGGACAGACTCCAGGCTGCCGCTGCGCTCCCCCGCCACCAGGCTCGCCGCGAAAATCGGGGGATAAAGGTCGCCTTCGGCCCGGAAGGCTTCCGAGATGGCGGTTCCCGACTTCACCTTCTCCCGGACGGTCGTGAGGGAGCGTCGGAAAACGGGGTCCTTTTGCCGATCCAGCGTGACATCCAACGACTGGAACAGGGGAAGGCCCGCTTTCAGGAGGGCGGCCAGCTCCTGGGCGAAGATCAAGAGCAGGCTGGGTGCCACCCGGGGGCGGCGAAGCCGAAGGCGGCCCAGGCCTAAGCCGCGGTGGATCGAGAAAAGGTAGTAGCCCTGCTGCTCGAGGTCGGCCCGGAGAGCCGTCTCGTCGGGGGCGGCGAAGGTCCGCTCCACCACTTCGCCTGTCGGTGTGCCGACCTTGCAGACATATTCCATGAACCCGGACCCGCCGCGATCACTTTATCAGCGAAGGCCCTAAGGTTCAAGACCTGAACGACTTATACGCCCTGACGGAGCTTGCCGACGATCAGCGTCATATCGTCCTCGGCCGGAATACCCGAGGACCAGCCCTGAACCTCGCCCAGAAGAGTATAGAGGGAGATGCGGGCGGCGTCTGCCCGGCACCGTACGGCCGCGTCCTTGAGCCGTTCCACGCCGTACATCTCCCCCTGGCGGTTGGCCCGGTCCGTGACACCGTCGCTGAAGAAAACCAGCAAGTCGTCTCCCGAGATTGCCGCCCGCCCTCGGTCGTAGCGCGAGCCTTCCATCAGCCCGAGCACGGTCCCCCCCACCCCGAGGTCCTCCACTGCACCCCCGGGCCGAACCACGAACGGGTGGTCGTGGCCGGCATTCACGTAATCGAGAGCGCCTCTCTGGAAGTCGAAGATGGCGAAGAACAAACTGGCGAAAAGCCCCCGCGGGGTGACGTCCCAGAAGAGCCGGTTCACGCGACCGATGAGCTCCTCTGGGGTGTGCCCATCCCCTTGCAGGTGAGCGCGCAGGCAGGCCTTGAGATTGGCCGCCAGCAGCGCTGCTGGGACCCCTTTGCCCATGACGTCTCCGATGGCGAGAGCCAGCCGGTCGGGGCCGAGGGGGACGAGGTCGTAGTAGTCGCCCCCGATCTCGCGCATGGGGATGAACTCCCCCGCCACGTCCAGGCGGGGGTGGTGGAGGGGAGGGGGGAGCAGGCTGCGCTGAACCTGGGAAGCCAAGCGAAGCTCCCCCGCCATGCGGCCGGCCAGGGTCTCCAGCTGCGCGTAAAGGCTCGCCAACTCTGCGTTCTTGCGGGAGAGCTCCACCAGGCAGCCCCGTACACGGAGCGCGATCCGGAGCCGCGCGAAGAGCGCTTCCTCCCCCCGCCGAGTGTTGACGAAGTCGTCGGCGTGGTCGAGGAGGCGGTCCTCCACGTTCGTCCGCCTCCCCTCGTCCGCCATCACCATCACCGCCGGGCGGCCCGCGCGTCCCGGCTGCCCGGCCGCCTCCAGAATCGGGTTCAGGGTCGCGGCGGGAAGGTAGCCATCCACGAAAACGACGTCCGGCGGGTCGGTGGCGAGCAAGCTGAGTGCCTCCTCCGCGTTCACCGACCTCAGATTCAGTGTCTCGGCCAGAGCCTTGGTGCCCGGCCAGGCCGTGGAGTCGCCGACGATTAGGGCGCGCGGCCGTGGCTCAGATACAGCCGCCCCCGCCCGTTCATGCTGACCCGTCGGGGAGGGCGGGATGGTCATGTGGGATCTACAAACTTGTAGCCCACGCCGTGGATGGTAAGGATCCAGCGCGGTTCGGAGCCGCTGTCGCCGATCTTGGCCCTCAGCTTGGCGATGTGGGTGTCCACAGTGCGCGTGGAGGGGTAGCTCTCGTAGCCCCAGACGTCCTCCAGGAGCCGATCGCGGGAGACCGTCTCCCCCTTCCTCTCTATGAGGTACCGCAGGAGCTCGAACTCCCGGGGCGAGAGGTCGAGGGGCTCCCCACCCCGCTTGGCTCGGTAGGCCTCGAAGTCCAGCTCCACGTCCGAGAAGCGGTAGCGGGCGAGGCGCTTCCGGGCCCCATCTGTGCGGCGGAGGATGGCCCGAACCCGCGCCAACAGCTCCCGGATCGAAAAGGGCTTGGTCACGTAGTCGTCCGCCCCCAGCTCGAGGCCCACCACCTTGTCGATCTCCTGGCCGCGCGCCGTGAGCATGATGATCGGCCCCTCAAAGCCCTCGCCCCGCAGACTCTTGCAGACCTCGAGGCCGCTCAGCTTGGGGAGCATGATGTCCAGGATGATGAGATCGGGCTTTTGGGTGCGGGCCCGCTCGAGGCCGCCCTCCCCGTCCGCAGCGGTGAGGACTTCATAGCCCTCGAACTCAAAGTTGTCCTTGAGCCCCAGGACCATGTCCGGTTCGTCCTCGACAATCAGGATCTTGCTCACGCTCCTGCGCTCCGCTTCCGGAGGGGAAGGACCAGGGTGAAGGTGCTGCCCTTGCCAGGCGTGCTCTCCACCTCCACCGTCCCTCCGTGGGCCTCCATGATGTGCTGCACGAGGGCCAGACCGAGGCCGCTCCCCTTGGTCTCGTGAAGCAGGCTGTTCTCCGCCCGGTAGAACTTCTCGAAGATCTTCTTCTGGTCCGCCTTGGCCACGCCAATGCCCCGGTCCGTGACCGAGATCAGTATGCGCTCACCCTCGCGGCGGACGCGCAGACGAATGTACTTCTCGTCCCGGCTGTACTTGATGGCGTTGTTGACCAGGTTGATGAGGGCCTGGCCGATGGCTTCCGCGTCCACCTCCACCTCGGGCAGATCCTCCGCCACCTCCACCTCCAAGGTGAAGTTCTGCTGCTCGATCGGGAAGCGGTAGGCCTCCAGCACTTCCTCCACGATCCGCGCCACGTCGGTGGGGGCGAAGCGATACTCCTTGCGGTCGGCCTCGATACGGGAGAAGTCCAGGATGTTGTTGATGAGCTGGGTCAGACGCTGGCTCTCCTTGTTGATGACCCGGTAGTACTGGCGGGCCTTCTCCTCCGTTTGGACGCGCCCTAGCTCCAGGGTCTCCGCGAAGAGTCGGATCAGGGCCAGGGGGGTCTTGAGCTCGTGGCTCACGTTGGCCACGAAGTCGCTCTTGAGCCGGGAGAGGTGGACCTCGCGGCGTACGTTGACGTAGACGAGATAGAGACCGGCCAGGAGCATGAGGTCGATGAAGCCGATGAGGGTGTTCTTGGCCAGCTCCAGGCGGTGGACCTCCTCCTCGATCGATCGGTCCTTGTAGCGGAGATAGAGCTTGAGCCCGTGGAAGGAGGGCGCCGTCATCACCCGCTTCACCTCGAACCGGTCATCGGGAGTGGGGGCGTTCTCGTAGAGCACCTCTCCCGTGGGCTCGGTCACCCGGACCACCCAGGCCTGGTCGGGGTTTACGAAGTCAGTCTCGAAAAACTCGTGGAGCAGGGCGTTGTGGACGTAGGGGCAGGCGAAGCGGAAGCGCAGGATCCCCGCCATGTTTCCGTCGGCGGCAGTGAGGGGAACCGAGTCCTCCCCCTCCGGGCCGGGGGCCGGATCGAACGCCTTCAAGGCCTCGCGGAGCACGAGAATGTCATCGGCTCCCCGCCCGAGCGCGGCGGAGAGCTTGGTCGCGGGGGAGGAGGCCTCCAAGCGCAAGGTATCGAAGACCTTTTCCCCCATGCCCGCCTCGTCGAGCGCGGCCCGGATCACGCGCGCACGCCCTTCCAGGAGCCTCTCGGGCCCCACCGCCCTCGCCGCTTCCAAGGCCTTCGTCCGCGCCGCCCTCTCGAGATCGCGCTCCAGATAGTAGAGGACCTTGTCGGCCTGTTTGAGCAGGCTGATCTTCAAGTTCTCGGCGTATTTGGGAACGGCATGGAAGGAGAGCACGGACAGCGCCACCGAGGGCAGGAGCACCGCCCCCACGAAGATCGACACCAGGCGTCCCCGGGGGTCGGAGGGGGCAGAGAGCCGGCGCTGCACGTCGGACATTACGACCAATGTACCACCCCGGTTGAAGGAAGGTTGTCATGTCCGTGCAACCAGGCGTTAAACGATGTCACCATCCCCCGCCTCGGCTAGGATAGCCCCATGCCCAAGGCCGATGCCGGCGAGCGGGTCATCGCCACCAACCGGAAGGCCTTCTTCAACTATGAGATCCTCGACCGGGTGGAGGCGGGGATCAGCCTGCTGGGCACCGAAGTGAAGTCCATTCGCGAGGGCGGCCTGAACTTCCGGGACTCCTTCGTGGAGTTCCGGGGGGGCGAGCTATTCCTGGTCGGCTGCCGCATCGGGCCTTACAGCCACGGCAACCTCCAGAATCACTCCGAGGATCGAGACCGCAAGCTCCTCCTGCACAAGAAGGAGGTCCAGAAGTTCGGGGGCCGGGCCACGGAGAAGGGCCTGACCATCGTCCCCCTGAGGGCGTACTTGAAGCGGGGGCGGGTGAAGGTGGAGATCGGTCTCGCCCGCGGAAAGAAGGCCCACGACAAGCGGGAGACGATCAAGCGCCGGGACCTGGAGCGGGAGACGCGTCAGGCGGTGAGGGACCACCGGGGCTGATCGCCGCCGCCCCCAGGAGGCCACGTCCCCGGCGGCCAAAACCCCGGGCCGACCCCGCGCGAGCTCTATTCCTCGCCGGCGTCCGCGATCCCTGACGAAACGGGCCCCTAGAGCAGGAGGCCCCCGTCCACCCCCACCACCGCTCCGTTGATGAAGCTCGCTAGATCGGAGGCCAGGAAGAGGTAGACGTTCGCGACCTCCTCCGGGCGGCCCATGCGGCCCGCCGGGGTGCGGGCCAGGATCTGTGTCACGACCTTGGCCGGGATGCTGCGCACCATCTCGGTATCGATGAAGCCGGGGGCCACCGCGTTCGCGGTGATGCCCTTCGGCCCCAACTCACGAGCCCATACCCGGGTCATGCCGATAATGCCCGCTTTGCTCGCGGTGTAGGCGGTCTGGCCGTAGTTGCCGGTGCGGCCCACGAGGGAGGTCGCGGAGAGGATCCGGCCGCAGCGCCGGGCGAGCATGTGGGGAACGGCCGCGCGGGCACAGACCATCGCGCCCCGCAGGTTCACATCCAGGGTCTCGGCCCAGTCCTCGTCGGTGACGTCCTCGAGCGGGGCGTCGCGCACGATCCCCGCATTGTTCACCAAGACGTCGAGCCGGCCCCACTCGTCGACCACCCGGTCCACGACGCGCTCCATCTGGAAGGCATCGGTGATGTCATTGGGAAAAGGGAGAGCCTCGCCTCCGGCGAGACCGATCTCCTCCGCCGTGCGCGTGACCCCGGCCCCGTCGCGGTCGAGGAGCGCCACGTGGGCACCCGCGCGCGCAAAGAGGCGGGCGGTGGCGGCGCCTATGCCACGCCCGGCTCCGGTCACGAGGGCCACCCGGCCCTCGAGGGAGAGAAAGTCAACTGGCGGTGCCATGCCCCGAGCCGAGAACCTAGCTCACTCGCCGCAGCGGGGCAAGGGGAATCACCTCAAGGATGGCCCGCCGGCACTAAACGAGGAGCCGGAAGGGCTGGCTCGGCGGGCGCCGGAGCTGCCGGCCTAGCCGTTGGGGACAAGGGGGCCTAACCGCGGTCGGAAGGACCTAGATCTGCTCCAGGCCAATCGGCTTGCCGAAGTGGTAGCCCTGGGCGTGCGTGAAGCCCACCCGCGAGCAAACCTCCGCTTCCTCCGGGGTCTCGATCCCTTCCGCCACCGTCTGGACGAGCAAGTCGCGGGAGAGGGTCACGAGCGAGGTCAGGAGGCGGCGCTTGGAAGGGGGGGCCTGGTCGATGCCATGGACGAAGCGCTTGTCGAACTTGAGGTAGTGGGGGGGCACCTCCGCCAGCTCCAGGAGGCGGGCCTGTCCGGCCCCAAAGTCGTCGTAGGCGAGTCCGATCCCCAGGCGAGTCAGGTCCTTGAGGAGGTCGGCGATTCCCGCCGTATCGGCAAGGGCGCTCTCGTGGATCTCGAGGATGAGGCGCAGGTTGGGGGCCACTTTTTGCAGCTCGGTCAGCGACTCTAAGAGACCGGGCTGGCTCAGTTCCGAGGGATGGGTGTTGAGGAAGAGGGGCGGGAGGCCGCTGCGCGAACCCAAGGTCTCGACCGCGTTCTTGCGGAAGAGCCGGCTGAGCTGAGCCTCCATGCCCATGCTGGCCGCGATTCGGAATAGCTCTATGGGGTCGGAGGGCAGACCCGGGTGCTTACCCCGGCCCAGGACCTCGTAGCCCGCCACCGCCCCCGCGGGCAGGAGGACGATGGGTTGGAAGACGGGCACCACCGAGCCATCGCGCAGCAGCTCTTCCAGCTCACGGGTGCCGCGCATGAAAAGGTGGGGCAAGGGTTGATTGCCGAGCGAGACCGTCGAGGGTTCCGGTCCCGACTCCTCTCCCATGCCCACTTCCTCGATCGTCTGCTGGCCGAGGCGGAACTCGAAGTCCGCGAAGTGTATGATGTCGCCTTGCCGGATCTGAGCGTCGGAGACGCGGTCGCGATTGACGAAGGTGCCGTTGGTGCTGTGCAAGTCACGGAGGCGCAGATCCTCCCCCTGCTGGTAGATCTCCGCGTGCTCCTTCGAAACCGACTCCGAAGGGAGGGCCAGGCCAAGCCCGGGCCGGCGGCCGATCTTAAAGGGAAGGGGATGGATGGGGAGACGCCGCAGCTGTTTCCCGCCGTCGACAAGGCTTTCCAGGAACCATCGGACGTTGGTGGCGCTGCCGATGCTCGGGGGCGTATCTGACATGGCCTCGCTGGTCAGAAGGTAACTCATTCCTGCTCTGAAGGCGAGCGGGTTTGGTCGCTCTATACGGTGGACGCCGCGCGGTGGCCGTGATCCGGCTCATAGGGACCTGCGACCGCCTCGGGTAACGTCTCTAGCGGAGGGGGGGTGGCTATGTGGAACGTGGTGGGGCCGGCGGTCGGCGTCCTGTTCCTGACCTTCCTGGCCCCCCAGGCGGCAAAGAGCCCGCCTCCGGCCGAGTCCAGCGAAGTCGCGCTCGCCAAGAAGAGCTGCGACAAAGGCAACGGGGCCGACTGCCTCAAGCTCGGGTCGCTTTACTATCGCGGTGAAGGGGTGACCCGCGACCTCGGCCGGGCGGCTTCGTTCTTCAAGAAGGCATGCGAGCACAACGACTCCCAGGGCTGCTTGAGTCTCGCCGGCATGCACCGAAGCGGGGAAGGCGTTTCCAAGGACCTGACCCGCGCCATCGCGTTGTTGGAGCGGGCCTGCGACGGGGGCCAGGCGGAGGGTTGCAGCCAGCTCGGGACCCTCTATCACTCCGGCAAGGAGGTGCCGAAGGACCTGAGCCGCGCGGCCGGCTTCCTACAACGCGCATGCGAGGGAGGGATCGCGCACAGCTGCGGCACCCTCGCTTTCATGTACGAGGAGGGGTTGCGGGTCCCGAAAGACCCGGCGCATGCGGCCGAGCTCCTCAAGAAGGCCTGCGACGGCGCGGAGATGGAGAGTTGCGGTCATCTCGGCCTCGCCTACCGCGACGGGGTCGGCGTGGCCAAGGATCTCTCCCGCGCGCTGGCTCTCTTCGGCCAGGCCTGCGACGCGGGGGCCGCGTCGGGCTGCTACGAGCTCGGTCTCGCTCACGAGCGCGGCCAGGGCGTCGCCAAGGATGCTGTCCGAGCCCTGGCCCTTTTCACCAAAGGTTGCGACGGCGGTGAGGCGCGCGGCTGCCACCGCCTCGGCCTCCTCTACCGCGATGGGGTGGGCGCGGCCAAGGACCAGGCCCACGCGGTGGCACTCTTCAAGAAGGCCTGCGAGGGCGGCTCGGGCGGGGGCTGCTACGAACTGGCCGTGGTCACGGTCAGCGGCCGGGGCATCCCCCGCAATCTGGCGGAGGGGGCCTCTCTCTATCGACAGGCCTGCACCAACGCCGACATGCGCGGCTGCGTGGACCTGGGCGATCTCTTCGCGGGGGGGGGCGGCGTGGCCCAGGATCTGGTCCGGGCCGCCGGCCTCTTCAAGGAGGCGTGCGACGGCGGCTCCGTGGTCGGCTGCGCCCGGTTCGGCGCCCTCTACGAGAGCGGGGACGTGGTCGGCCGCGACATGGAAAAGGCTCTGGCCGCGTACCGGCAGGCCTGTGACGGGGGCTACGCCATGGGCTGCTTCAGCCTGGGCCGTCTCTACCAGCGCAGCGACGTTGGTCCCCACGACCACGCCCAGACGCTCGCGCTGTTCAAGAAGGCCTGCGACGGGGGGGCGGCCCCAGCCTGCTACGAGCTCGGGGTCTCCTACGAGATCGGCCCTGTCCGCGAGCGTGAGCGGGCCTTGCCCCTCTTCAAGCAAGCCTGCGGTCTCGGCGATCAACGGGCTTGCCAAAAAGTGAAGCGGGCGTCGCGGCAGGAATAGCCCGCGCGCGGACCGGGCTCGCCAGACTCTAACCGGCCGGGAAGTACCCTGCCTGCTAGTTGGACAGACGGGTCAACGTCGAGCGTCTCATTCAGCCCACGAACTTGTAGCCGATCCCATGGACGGTCAGGATGTAACGGGGCCGATGAGGTTGGGGCTCCACCTTCTTGCGCAGCCAGGCCACGTGCACGTCCACGGTACGGGTAGACGGTATGGCGTCGTACCCCCATACCGCGTCCAGCAGCTCGTCGCGGGTGACGGTGGACCCGCGGTGCTCGATGAAGTACCCCAGAAGATGGAACTCCTTGGCGGAAAGCTCCAGGGGGACGCCGTCGCGCTCGACCTCGGTCCTTCGAAAGTCCACGCTGACAGGGCCGAAACGATAGGAATCGGGAGGAGTGATTGGACCGGGCCGACGGCGGAGCCGGGCTTCGACCCGGGCCAGGAGCTCTGACACCTCGAAGGGCTTGGTGAGGTAGTCGTCTGCCCCCAGCTTCAAGCCTACGACGCGGTCCGCCACCTGTCCCCGCGCGGTGAGCATGAGGAGCGGAACCTCCACCCCTCGTTGCCGAAGCTCCCGGCAGACATCGAAGCCGCTCCGGCCCGGCAGCATGACGTCGAGGATCACGAGGTCGAAGCCCTCGCTGGAGGCCCGCAGGAAACCCTGATCTCCGTCCGCAGCCGTGGCCACCTCGTATCCTTCGCTCGACAGGCGGTCGGTCAGGGTCAAGCGGAGCCCGGGTTCGTCTTCAACGAGCAGGATTCGCTTCTTCATGCCCGCCCTCCGCGCTCGGAACCGGAGCCGCCTCCCTCTGGGCGGGGAGTCTGATCGTGAACGCGCTCCCCCCCCCGCCGCCCCTCTCCACCACCACGCGGCCACCGTGGCTCTCCACGATCCGCCGCACCAGGCTCAATCCCAGCCCGCTGCCGTGGATGTGTTGGGAGGAGAGGTGGCGTCCCCGGTAGAAGGGCTCGAAGATCCGGGGGAGGTCCTCGGGCGCGATTCCCAGCCCGTGGTCCTCCACGGTTACCAAGACCTCCCGCCCGCCGTCGACGGCCCTCGCGCGGATGCCGAGCCATGGCGAGTCGCCTCCGTACTTGATGGCATTGTCGAACAGGTTGCGCAGCATCCGGCGCAGCGCGGCCTCGTCGCCCAATACCAGGGGGAGCTCCGCGGGTACCTCCCTCTCCAACCTGACTCCGGCCGCTCGCAGCGCGGGGTCGCAGCTGGCCAGCGCATCGTCGACCAGCCGCCCCACATGCAGGAGCCGGCGCGGCGCGGGCGGGCGGCCCGACTCCGCGCCCGCCAGCTCGAGCACTTGCTCCACCATCTCCGAGAGCCGGCGTCCCTCATCGCGGACCAGGGCTCCGTAACTGCAGACCTGGGCCTTGTCCTTCACCAGGCCGTCCGCAAGGTTCTCGCCCGCCGAGCGAATCACCGCCAGGGGGGTCCGCAATTCATGGGTAACACCCGCCACGAACTCCATCTGCTGGCCGGCCAGCCTCTCCGCGCGGCTGGCCGCCGTCACCAGCAAGATCACGCTTGTCCCCAGGAGGATCAAGACCCCGAAGCTAACGCCCAGGTTGCGTCGGCGGGCGGCCGTCACCACCTCCGCCAATCCCCCGGCGCGGTTCCAGAGGGCGACGCGCCATCGCCCCTCGCCTTCGCCCGAGTAGCCCCCTGGAGGGCGCCCGGGGGAGGGCGGACGGTGCCCGGGCGCGGCCGAGCGTCCCTCGATCCCAAAGCGCCGCTTCCAGAAGTGCTCCAGGGTGGGATCCACGCCCTCGAGGAGGTCTCGATTCCGGGCGTCGAAACGGAGGTCAAGGATCCGAGCCGATGCGTCCGGGGGCTCGGGATGCGATCCCGCTCCCGGGGACGTGTAGAACGGCGCCTGCGGGCCCCGCGAGGTGAAAACCTGCAGGGAGTAGTCGAATCCGTCGGCTCCATCGAAGTAACGCCGCTCCAGGGCGGGCAGGAACCCGTCGTGGAGGTAGGAGAGGTCGAGGAGGACCACTGTGAAGCCGAGCAGGGCGGCCCCCCCCCGCCGCCGCACCAGTCGGCCCTCGGGGGTCAGCTCCAAATCGAGGGCGGTAATCACGAGGGCGGGAGTCTCCTCGTCTATTAGATCTCCAGACCCGGCCGGTCTCTCGCGCCCGGCGCGCGAGGCCGCCAGCTCGTTCTCCAGCCGCGCCAACAAGGGGGCCAGCTCGGATGGCCAAGACGCGGTCACCACGCGCCCCGCCGCAGGATCCAGGGCAAGCCGATCGGGGGGGAGATCCTTACGGGCCCTGACCACGTAGAGCCCCTTCACCAGTCCCGGATGGGGGGCACTCGAGCGCCAGCGCTCGGAAGCTCGGACCAGCCCCTGCCAATGGCCTTCACGGACATCGCTCGGGGCGAGGGTGAACCAGAGGAAGGCGCGCGTCAGCTCGCGGTCAAACTCCTCGGCGAAGGCGACGGCCCGCCGGTGCGCGCTGGCCCGAAGGCGCTCGAGCTCGGCCTCGCTGAGCTCGCCCACCCACCGGTACTGGAGAACCGCGAGGAGAGTGAGCAATCCGACCAGCCCGACCGCACCGAGGGTCAGGGAGGAGGGCAAGCGCAATAGAGATCGCAGCGTCAAGACCTGGTAGCGAGTCTAGCACTCCCCTCGGGGAAGCCCATCTCCGGGGAGGACTTTTACTTTCTTAACAGCAGGGTTTTCGCGCTTGCAATTGCTCCGAGCCGACTCCGGGCGATGTCCCACCTCCCCCGTCGGCCCGGCGAGGCAATCCCTTCAAGGGTGGACCACGGTGAGAGTGAAGTTGTCCGAGCCCTGTATGTTCCCGATGTCGTAGATCACTACGCAGTACGATCCGGCCACCACGCTCAGGGACACCAGGGAGCCCACTTTCGCGTTCTCGATGCTGGTCAGGAGGCCGCAGGTTCCATTCGCCGGTTGTCCGATACCCAGCCCCACCGTAATCGTGGCCTGGGGCGAGAGGCTAGTGAGGGTGAGATCGAATTCACCGCTCCCGGCGACGGTCACGGACTGGGCGAAGCCGCCGGAGGCGGACAAGACTCCCGTGAAGGTTTGGGTGCTCGTGGCGCTCGTGGGTAGGCCCGCGGTCCCGCAAGCACCGGTGAGCACGACCAGCCCGACGCCGAAGAGACGAAGCGACCGGTGAGCGTTACTCTTCCCGACTCGTGTTCTCATCGCAATATGATGCCTGTGCCCCCCGCCCGATAGGTTAAGAGCGGGTAAAGAGACTCATTCAGCCTGTCCAGGGCTCTCGCCTGGGAACCTGAGCTCTCTCCGAGACTTGTCGCTCAACCGCTTCGAGGACTTTACGCACTTAACACCTATTTTGCTGTGCCTTAATGACTGGCGCCCCTCGCCGCGCGTCTACTGGAGCGTCGACGGACGATGGAACGCATTGGGGAGGCAAGACTATGGACCGGCTACTCATACTGACGGTGACGCTGGCGGCGGCAGCAGCGGGACCCACGCAAGGCCCTCCGCCCTCTCCCGGGGCGGCCGAACATGCGAGCCTTTCCGGGCGCTGGCGCCTCAACCCGGAGCAGAGCGAGGACGCCCGAAAGAAGGTGAACGAGGCCATGGCGGGGCGGCAGGCCGGAGGCTCCGGCTCCGGGGGGGGCGGCTCCTGGGGTGGTCACCGAGGCGGTGGCGGGTACGGGGGCGGCCATGGCGGGGGGAGGGGTGGCGGAGGCGGTGGCGGTGCTCGCCCCCCCGGAGACTCCCCGGACACCCTGAGCAGTCTCCTCGAAGCCCCGGCCGAGATGACCATCACCCATACCGAGGCCGAGATCGCGGTGCTCGATAAGGACGGTCGCCTGCGCACGCTCCACCCGGACGGACAGAAGTACAAGACGGATACGGGCGGCGAGGTCAAGACGCGGTGGGACAACGATCACTTGATCGTCGAGACCAAGCGGGACCGGGGGCCGAGCGTCACGGAGACCCTCGGCGTCTCCGCGGATCGCAAGCAGCTCGTGGTGACTCTCCGGCTCGAAGGACGATCCTCTGGCCCGGTGACGGTCCGGCGAGTCTATGATGTCGAGGCCGCGGAGTGACGACCCGAGCAAGGGGCGTCGCCCTCCGGGTCCGACCCCCATGCCTAAACCCTGGACGCCGGGAGCCGGTCTCTCCCCTCTGAGCTTGGCGATTCCGTTCCACGCCTCGCCATCCAGAATGCTGAACCGAAAGGGACTCTTCGGTCGGACACGCATCGCCTCCTGGGGGAGTCTTTTCTTCATCCTGGCCTCCCCTCTCCTCGGCCAGGGCACGGAGAGAAAGCCGGACTACCTGGTCGGGGAGGCCACCGCCGTCGATTCCGCGGCTCGGCGTTTGACGGTCAAGTCCGACAGCGGCGGCTCCGTGCTGGTGACGGTCCCGGAGGGGGCCGCAATCTTGCGCACCAAACCCGGGGCCACGACGCTGGCCGACGCGACCCCCCTCGGGCTCGAGCAGATCGCCCAAGGAGACCGGGTCATGGTGCGGGGCGCCCTCTCCGGGGACAAAGAGTCGCTGGTGGCGCGCCAGGTGGTCTTGATGACCCGCGACGACATCGCCCACAAACAGGAGGAGGATCGGGGGCAATGGCGCCGCCGCGGCGTGCTGGGCGTGGTCAAGGCGATTGACCCCGCGAAGGGCGAGATCACTCTCCAGGTTGGCCGGGCGGCCTCGGCGCCGGTCCTGGTGATTGAGACGGGCGGCGGCAAGGTCTCTTTTCGGCGGTACGCGCCCGACTCCGTCAAGTTCAGCGACGCCCGACCGAGCGCTCTCGACGAGGTGCGGGTCGACGACCAGCTCCGCGCGCTGGGCGAGCGCAGCCCGGACGGCACCCGCCTGGTGGCGGAGCAGATCGTCTTCGGCACCTTCCGCACCGTCTCCGGAACGGTCGTCGCCGTCGATGCCGGACGGAGCGAGCTCACGCTGCGGGACGAGGGGTCGGGAAAAAAGCTGGCCGTCGCGGTGGGCCCGGACGCCCGCGTTCGGCGTCTTCCCCCCGAGGTGGCCGCGCGCTTGGTCCGCGCTCGGGAAGAGCCGGCCAAAGGAGCCCGGGAGGGGGAGCCGCGGCGGCCGAGGAGCCAGCCCGGCGCCGGACCGGAAGACCTGCTCGAGCGGCTCCCCCCAACCACCCTCGCCGATCTCAAGGCAGGAGACCGGATCCTGGTCTCCAGCACGGAGGGGGGCGATGCGGCGCGACTGAATGCCATCGCCGTGGTGGCGGGGCTGGAAGCCCTGCTGCCGCCAGCCCGCCCCGGCCGGCCGAGGGGGGCCGACATCGGCCTTCCCTCCGACCTCATGGACCTGGGTATGGGCCTCCCATGAGGGCGACCACGGCGACTATTGCCGCCCTGGCCCTGGTTCTCGCGGCGAGGGCGGCGAGGGCGGAGGACAACCCCTCAACGGCGACCCTCACCGGCCGCGTCACCGACGCCACGGGGGCGGTGATCGCGGGGGCCTCCGTTCGAGCCACGGGACCGAGGGGCCCGAGGGAGGCAACAACCGATGCCGCGGGCGTTTACACCCTGGTGGGACTTGTGCCGGGGCGCTACGCGGTCGGCGTGACCAAGGAGGGCTTTGCGCCCTATGCCAACGGCTCCGTTCGGCTCTCCGCCGGGCGCACGACTTCCCTCGAGGTTCCGCTCGAAGTGGCCCCGGTCAGCGAGACCGTAACCGTGAAAGAGACGACACCCGCCCTCAGCCTGGAGCCGGACAACAACGCGGGAGCCATCGTAATCAAGGGGCAGGATCTCGATGCCCTCCCCGACGACCCCGACGACATGGTCGAGGCCCTCCAGGCTCTCGCTGGTCCGGCCGCGGGGCCCAACGGGGGGCAGGTCTTCGTGGACGGCTTCACGGGCGGCCGGATCCCTCCCAAGGCCTCCATCCGTGAGATTCGGATCAATGCCAACCCCTTCTCCGCCGAATACGACCGGCTCGGCTTCGGCCGCATCGAGATCTTCACCAAGGCCGGTACGGATCAACTCCGCGCCGAGACCTCCTTCCGCTTCAACGACGATGGGCTGAACACGCGGAATCCGTTCGCCCCCAACAAGCCGCCCTACCAGCGCCGGGACTGGAGCGGCAATCTGGGCGGGCCCTTGGTGGCCGGGAAGGCTTCGTTCTTCCTCGACTTCGACCGGCGGGACATAAACGACAATCAGATCATCAACGCTGCCGTCCTTGACCCGGCCCTCACCATCATTCCCCTGAGCCAGGCGGTGGTTACCCCCCAGCAGCGGACCACCCTCAGCCCTCGTGTCGATTGGCAGGTGAGTCAAGCGCACAGCCTCAGTGCCCGCTACACCTACACCTCATCCGGTCAGGATCAGGCGGGAATCGGCGGCTTCTCGTTGGCGTCGCGCGCCTACAGCAGCTCGCAGAAGCAGCAGACCTTCCAGCTCACGGAGACAGCCGTGCTCGGAAAGGTGGTGAGCGAGACGCGCCTACGCTATTGGACCGAACATCAGACCAAGAACGGCGACGACTCGGTTCCCACCCTCCAGGTGCAAGATGCCTTCACCGGGGGGGGGGCCCAGGTGGGGCCCTCCTTTAACGACCAGCACCGCTGGGAGCTGCAAAACGTGACCTCTTGGACTCTGGGGAAGCACTCGCTGCGCGCGGGCGCCCGCCTCCGGACGGTGAGCGAGACCGACCTCGCTCGCCAAGGCTTCGGCGGGAGCGTGCTCTTCGCGCCCGGCCTCGGCCCCGTACTGGACGCCAACAACCAACCCGTTCTGGGCGCGGACGGTCTCCCCGTCCTGACGCCGCTCACCAGCATCGAACGCTTTCGGCGGACCCTGGTCCTCCAGAGGCTGGGGTTCGGTCCCGCGGACATTCGTCTTCTCGGTGGCGGCGCCAGCCAGTTCCAGATCGTGGGGGGGGACCCCCAGGCCCAGGTGAGCCAATGGGATCTTGCCCCCTTCGTGCAGGACGACTGGCGGGTGCGCCCGGATCTGCTCCTGAGCGTGGGACTGCGCTACGAGACCCAAAACAACATCGACAGCCGGCTCAATCTGGCCCCCCGCATGGGCTTCGCATGGTCGCCCTTGACCAAGGGCACCTCGAGCCAGCCCCACACCGTCATCCGCGGCGGCTTCGGGCTCTTCTACGACCGCTTCGGGGAGGACCTGACGCTGCGTGCCCGCCGCTTCAACGGCATCCTCGAGCAGCAGTACTTGGTGAGCGACCCCGCGGTTCTCGACCGGATCCGTTTCGACGCGAACGGCAACGTCGTGAGCCTGCCCTCGGCGCAGGACCTCGCCGCCTTCGCTCTTCCCCAGACGACCTGGCGGGCCGCCCCCGACCTGCAGGCTCCCTACACCATCCAGTCGTCCCTTAGCCTCGAGCAACAGCTCCCGGCCAACTTCACGGCCACGGGCACGTTCATAACCTCCCAGGGCCGGCGCCTGCTCCGCTCCCGCAACATCAACGCTCCCCTGCCCGACGGCCAACACCCTCTAGGGTCGGCCGCAGGCAACGTCTACCAAATCGAATCCACCGGGCGCCTCAACCAGTATCAATGGATCCTGGGCATCAACAACCGCCTGAGCCGCAGCCTCACGGTCTTCATTCGGTACTTCTTGGCCTGGGCCCGAAGCGACACGGACGGGGTCGATACCTTCCCGGCCAACCAGTACGACCTTTCCGGAGAGTACGGGAGGGCGGCTATCGACGTGCGCCACCGCTTCGTCCTAGGGGGCAACTTCTCGGGACCGTGGGGGGTCCGCGTGAGCCCGTTCATCCTCGCCTCCACCGGCCGTCCCTTCAACATCACGATTGGCGGCGACCTGAACCGGGACAGCCTCTTCACGGACCGCCCCGCCTTCGCGAGCGACCCGAGCCGGCCAGGCGTGGTGTCGACACCCTATGGCCTCCTGGATCCAGACCCGATCAGCGGCGAGACGATCATTCCGCGCAATCTCGGCGACGCCCCCGGGTTCGTCATGGTGAACCTGCGCATCAGCAAGACGATCCCCTTCGGCAAGCACGGCCAGGCCCCCTCACCGCCGCCGGGCGAGGGTGGGGGGCGGGGTCCCGGACTGCGCGGGCCGTTCGGCGGCGGCGGGCGGGGGGATGGCGGCGGCCGGGGGGGAATGGGCGAGGGAGGCGGGGGCCAGGGCCTGACGATCTCGGTCTCCGCCCAGAATCTCCTGAACCACGTCAACCCCGCCGCCCCCGTGGGGAACCTCGGTTCGCCCTTCTTTGGCCAGTCGCTGGCCAGCGCGGGGGGCTTCGGGTTCGGCACCGGCGGCTCGGCGGGGGCAGGAAACCGGAGGATCGAGCTGCAGGCGCGGGTCGCCTTCTAGCGGGGGTCGGCCGGTCGCGGGTCCTTTCCGAGAAACAGGCGGGTTGAGGGCATGGGAACGCAGACGATCGGCTGGGTGAGCTGGTTGCTCCGGGGGCCACAGGGGAGCCGGACCCGGGCATCCGCGGCGGCGCCGCGGGTCGCCACAGAGGAAGCGGGCGCGTCCGCGGCAGGGGCGGACCGAACGCCCCGACGGATCTTTGCCACGGGTATGGCCGTGCGGGTTGCCTTCCTCACGGCATCCGGCGCCTACGTGTTCCGCCCCGACTACTTCGGCTTCGGCTGGGAGGCGGGCAGGATCGCGAGCTCCCTCGCCGCGGGCCGGGGGTTTAGCGACCCCTTCCAGGGGGCCACGGGCCCCACCGCCTGGGTGGCACCGCTCTACCCCGCTCTGCTCGCGGGGATTTTCCGGGCCTTCGGGACCTACTCGCGCCTGTCGGGTTGGATGGCGCTGACCTTCAACAGCGCGTGCTCGGTTTTCACCGCCGTGATCCTGTACCACTTGGGCCGGGAGTTGTTTGGGGAGCGCACGGGGAGGTGGGCCGGTTGGACGTGGGCCCTCCTTCCCTACGCGGTGTACTGGCCCACAAGGGTGGTCTGGGACACCAGCTTGACCGCCTGCCTTCTGGCCCTGGTGCTCCTCCTGACCGTGCGGCTCGGACGCTCCCCCACGGGCTGGCTCTGGACCGCCTTCGGCCTCGCCTGGGGGCTCCTCGCCCTCGCCAACCCCGTGGCTCTCTCCTTCGCCCTCCCCTCCTGGGCCTGGGTCTGCTGGGAGCAACGAGGGAAGGGCGGGCTGAGCCTCCCGCGGCTCCTAGGGGCCGGGTTACTGGCCCTTCTCTGCGTCGCGCCCTGGCTCGTCCGCAACTATCGCACCTTCGGAGAGCTAGTTTTCATTCGGAGCAACTTCGGGGAGGAGCTGCGTCTCGGCAACGGCCCGGGGGGCGTCGGCGACTGGATGGTGTGGTTGCACCCTACCCATAACGTCCAGGAACTCGAGCAGTATCGGGAGATGGGCGAGGCGGCCTACGTGTCCAGCCGCGGCCGCGAGGCCCTCGCCTTCATCACCGACCATCCCCGGTTCTTCTTGGCCAACACCGCCCGCCGGATCTACTGGTTCTGGTTTGGGACGACGCGCGACGGCCTCCCCGCGCTCCTCGTGTTCCTGAGAACGGTCGCTTTCGCGGAGTCGTTTCTCCTGAGCCTGGCCGGCCTCGGTCTCATGTTCTGGACCGGGAAGCGCGAGGGCTTTCTCTTCGCCGCGCTCCTGTTGCTCTTCCCCCTCGTCTACTACGGCACCTTCGTGCTCACTCGGTACCGCCACCCCATCGAGCCAGAAATGCTCCTGCTCATTGTTTATCTCCTGGCCTCCCACGGCCGGGACGGCCCCGCTTGAGGGGCTTACGAACGGGAAAGTTTGCAAAACCCTGTGAAGCCCGTTGACGGCGTGGCCGCGGGCAGGTACCTTTGCTCTCCAATTGTTGTCACAGCAAGGACCGACATGAACGATGCGGGTGAGTCGGCCTCGGGGGACACGGTAGCGGTAGGCTCGGCGGCCGCCAAGCCGAGAAAGCGCATCGGGCTCGCCATCATCGGTGGCGCTCTCCTCCTGGGCCTCTTATGGCTGGGTCTGCGGGGGGGCGACCCCGGGAAGGCCGGTGGCGGAGCCAAGGGGCCGGGCCCCGCCGCCGTCCCCGTGATCGTTGCCTCTGCGGAGCGGCGCGACGTGCCTGTCTATCTCGCCGGGCTCGGCACCATCACCGCCTTCAACACCGTGACGGTCAGGACCCGGGTAGACGGCCAGATCGTACAGGTGGCCTTCCGGGAGGGGCAGGAAGTCCACAAGGGTGACCTCCTGTTGGTCATTGATCCCCGTCCCTTCGAGGTCCAACTGAGCCAGGCCCAGGCCGCCCTCGCCCGCGACCAGGCGCAGCTTGCGGATGCCCGATTGAACTTGGAGCGCGACCGGGATCTTCTTGCCCAGGGGATCCTTCCCCAGCAGCAGATGGACTCGCAGCGCGCCCTCGTTCAACAGCTGGAAGGGTCGGGCCAGGTGGACCAGTCCCAGATCGACAACGCCCGCCTGCAGCTGATCTACTGCCGGATCACCGCTCCTGTGGGCGGCCGGGTCGGGCTCCGCCTGGTGGACGAGGGCAACGTGGTCCGGGCTGCGGACACGAACGGTCTCCTGGTCATCACCCAGCTCGAGCCCATAACCGTGCTCTTCACCCTGCCCGAGGACAGTCTGCCCGCCGTCGCCCGGCACATGAAGGACGGTCCCCTTCCCGTCGACGCCTACAGCCGGGACGATCAGACGAAGCTGGCGAGCGGTAACCTCCTGACCATCGACAACCAGATTGACTCTTCCACCGGTACCGGTCGCCTCAAGGCGGTGTTCGAGAACCGGGACCGCACCCTCTGGCCGAACCAGTTCGTCAACGTGCGCCTCCTGCTCGAGGTCAGGAAAGCCCAGGTCGTCGTGCCTGCCGCCGCCGTCCAGCGCGGTTCCCAGGGTGTGTTCGCCTACGTCGTTAAGCCCGACAAGACAATCGAGGTGCATCTGCTCAAGGTCGGCTTGACGCAAGGAGGCATCGCCGCCATCGATGACGGTCTCGCTCCCGGCGACCAAGTGGTGACCGACGGCCACGAGAAGGTGCAGGCGGGGACCCGGGTCGAGCCTCGCGCGGGCGGGGGCAAACCCGCCGCCGGGTCATGAACCCCTCCCGCCTCTTCATCCTCCGCCCCGTCGCCACGTCGCTCCTGATGATCGGCCTGCTCCTGGTGGGCCTCGTGGCCTACACCCAGCTCCCGGTCTCTGCCCTCCCCCAGGTGGACTACCCGACCATCCAGGTCTCCACCTTCTACCCCGGGGCGAGCCCGGACGTGATGGCTTCGTCGGTGACGGCTCCCCTCGAACGCCAGTTCGGGCAGGTGCCGAGCCTGAGCCAGATGACCTCGACCAGCTCCTTCGGCAGCTCGATCATCACCCTCCAGTTCAACCTGGACCAGAACATCGACGTTGCGGAGCAGCAGGTGCAGGCGGCCATCAACGCCGCCACCACCTACCTGCCCCGGGACCTGCCGAATCCCCCCGTCTACAACAAGGTCAACCCCGCCGACTCCCCCATCCTCACCTTGAGCCTCACCTCGGACTCGCTGCCCTTGTCCAGGGTCGAAGACCTGGCCGACACCACCCTCGCCCAGAAGATCTCTCAGCTCCCGGGGGTGGGCATGGTCTCAATCGGCGGCGGTCAGAAACCCGCCGTCCGCATCCAGGCCAATCCCACCGCCCTCGCCTCCTACCATTTGAGCCTGGAAGACGTCCGCTCGGCCCTGTCCCTGGCCAACGTTGACCTGGCCAAAGGGGCCATCGACGGTCAGCGGCAATCCTTCACGGTGGGCGCCAACGACCAGCTCCTCTCCAGCCAGGACTACAAGCCCATCATCGTGGCCTACCGGGGAGATGCCCCCGTGCGCCTGAGCGACGTCGCGAACGTGATCGACGGAGCGGAGAACGCGAAGCAGGCGGCGTGGATGAACGATCGCCCGGCCGTGATCGTGAACATCCAGCGCCAACCCGGGGCCAACATCATCGCCGTCGTTGACCGCATCAAGGGCCTCATGCCCCAGCTCCAGGCCGCCCTGCCCTCCTCGGTCAAGGTCATGGTCCTGGCCGACCGTACGGAGACCATCCGTGCCTCCGTGGACGACGTCCAGTTCGAGCTCATGCTCACCGTGGTCTTGGTCGTGCTGGTGATCTTCCTTTTCCTCCGCACCCTCTCCGCCACCGTGATCCCGAGCGTGGCCGTGCCCCTCTCCCTGGTCGGAACCTTCGGGGTCATGTACCTGCTCGGCTACAGCCTCAACAACCTCTCCCTCATGGCCCTCACCATCTCGACCGGCTTCGTGGTGGACGACGCCATCGTCATGATCGAGAACATCGACCGCTATGTGGAGGAGGGCGACTCGCCCCTGGAAGCCGCGCTCAAGGGCTCCGCCCAGATCGGCTTCACCATCGTCTCTTTGACCGTGTCCCTGATCGCGGTCCTGATCCCCCTCCTCTTCATGGGAGACATCGTGGGTCGGCTCTTTCGCGAGTTCGCGGTCACCCTCAGCGTGACCATCCTCGTCTCCGCGGTGGTGTCCCTGACCCTCACGCCCATGATGTGCGCGAAGCTCCTGCGCTCCAAGGAAGTGCTGCGCCAGGGTCGCTTCTATCGCCTCTCCGAGCAGGGCTTCGAGGCCGTCATCCGGTGGTACGGGACCACCCTCCAGTGGGTCCTCCGCCGCCAGACGGCCACCCTGGCGGTCACGGTAGCGACCCTCGTCCTGACGCTTCTCCTGTACGTGGTCGTACCCAAGGGGTTCTTCCCCGTCCAGGACACGGGCGTCATCCTCGGCGTCTCCGAGGCTCCGGAGACCACGTCTTTCCTGGCCATGAGCGATCGCCAGCAGGCCCTGGCGCGGGTGATCCTCAAGGACCCCGACGTGGCGGGGCTCTCCTCCTTCATCGGAGTCGACGGCATCAACACCACGCCCAACAGCGGCCGGATCCAGATCACCCTGAAGCCCCGCGATCAGCGGAGGGTGACCGCGTCTGAGATCATCCGCCGCTTACAGCCCGCCCTGGAGCAGGTGGAGGGGATCACCCTCTACATGCAGCCCGTGCAGGACCTGACCGTGGAAAACCGGGTCAGCCGCACCCAGTTCCAGTACACCTTGGAGGACGCGAGCGCGAGCGAGCTCACCGCTTTCGTGCCCCGGCTGGTCGACAAGCTCAAGACCCTGCCTGAACTCAGGGACGTGGCCAGCGACCAGCAGAGCCGCGGGCTGGAGGCCACCGTGGTCATCGATCGGGACACCGCCAGCCGGCTCGGGATTCAGCCCCAGGCCGTGGACGACACCCTCTACGACGCCTTCGGCCAGCGACAGGTCTCGACCATGTTCACCCAGCTCAACCAGTACCACGTGGTTCTGGAGGTGGATCCCCATTTCCAGCAGAGCCCGGAGGCCCTCAAGGACATCTACGTGCGCTCGGGCGATGGCAAGCAGGTCCCCCTCGCGTCCTTCGCGCACTTCGAGACCGGCCCCACCCCCTTGTCCCTGACCCACCAGGGCCAGTTCCCCGCCGTCACCCTCTCTTTCAACCTGGCCCCGGGGTTGTCGCTGGGCCATGCCACACGGGCCATCGCGGATGCCGAGCAGGCCATCGGGCTGCCCCCGAGCATTCGGGCCAGCTTCCAGGGCACGGCGGCGGCCTTCCAGCGGGCCCTCGCGAGCGAGATCTGGCTCATCCTGGCCGCCCTCGTGACCGTCTACATCGTCTTGGGCGTGCTCTACGAGAGCTACATCCATCCCGTGACGATCCTCTCCACCCTGCCCTCGGCGGGAGTGGGCGCGCTCCTGGCCCTCATGGTCTGCCGCACGGAGTTCAGCGTCATCGCCCTCATCGGCATCATCCTCCTCATCGGGATCGTCAAGAAGAACGCGATCATGATGATCGACTTCGCCCTCGAGGCCGAGAGAAGCCACGGGAAAGCCCCCGAGGAAGCGATCTTCCAGGCCTGCCTTCTGCGCTTCCGGCCCATCATGATGACGACCATGGCCGCTCTCCTGGCCGGGCTGCCCCTCGCCCTCGGCACCGGCACCGGGAGCGAGCTGCGCCGTCCCCTCGGCATCACCATCGTGGGCGGTCTCCTGGTGAGCCAGCTCCTCACCCTCTACACGACGCCGGTGGTCTATCTCGCCTTCGATCGGGTGGCAAAACGGCTCCAGCGCTTTGGCATCGGGAATCCGATCGAGGAGCCCGCGACGGAAGGGAAGGCATGAATATCTCCGCCCCTTTCATCCGCCGCCCCATCGCCACCTCCCTGCTGAGCCTGACCGTCCTGCTCGCGGGCGCTCTCGGGCACCAGTTCCTTCCCGTGGCCGCCCTGCCCCAGGTCGAGTTCCCCACCATTTCCGTGTCCGCCGGGCTACCCGGAGCGAGTCCGGAAACCATGGCCTCCGCGGTGGCCACGCCCCTGGAGCGCCAGTTTGGCCGCATCGCCGGCATCACCGAGATGACTTCGACCAGTCAGCTCGGTACCACCAACATCACGCTCCAGTTCGACCTCAGCCGGAACATCAACGGCGCGGCGCGCGATGTCCAGGCCGCCATCAATGCCGCCCGCGGGCAGCTTCCCACGAACCTCCCCAGCAACCCCTTCTATCGCCGCAGCAACCCCGCCGATGCTCCCATCCTCCTCCTGGCCCTTACCTCCACCGAGCTCCCTTTGAGCCAGATCTACGACGCCGCGGACACGATCCTTTCCCAGAAGATCGCCCAGGTGGACGGCGTGGGGCAGGTGGTGGTGGCGGGGGGGGCCCGCCCCGCGGTGCGGGTGCAGATCAACCCGGGGGCGCTGGCTAGCCGGGGCCTGAGCTTGGAAGATGTTCGCACCGCGCTGCGGACGGCCAGCGCCAACGCCCCCAAAGGAGAGCTGGCCGGGGAGCGAACGGCTTTCGTCCTCAAGGCCAATGACCAGCTTCTGCCCGCGGACCTCTACCGGCCGCTCATCGTCGCCTACCACGGCGGGGCCCCCGTTCGGCTGAGCGACCTCGGACAAGTCTTCGATTCCGTGGAGGACGTGAAGGCGGCGGGGCTGTCCAACAACCTCCCGGCGGTCATCATTCTCGTCTTCCGCCAGCCCGGGGCCAACGTGATCGAGGTCTCCGACAATATCAAGTCGCTGCTGGCCGAGCTGCAGGCCTCCGTGCCGCCCGCCATCAAGATCGCCATCGCGGCCGACCCTACTCAGACCATCCGGGCCTCCGTCCACGATATCCAGGTCACCCTCATTCTCACCGTCATTTTGGTCGTCCTCGTCATCTTTCTCTTCCTGCGCAGGCTGTGGGCTACGGTGATCCCGAGCATCGCGGTGCCGTTATCACTGGTGGGGACCTTTGGGGTGATGTACCTCCTGGGCTACAGCTTGGACAATTTCTCGCTCATGGCCCTCGCCATTGCCACCGGCTTCGTCGTCGATGATGCCATCGTCGTCATCGAGAACGTCGCCCGTCACCAGGAGGCGGGGGTACCACCGTTCGAGGCCGCCCTCAAGGGGGCGCGGGAGGTTGGCTTCACGGTCCTCTCCATGTCCATCTCCCTGGTCGCCGTCTTCCTGCCCATCCTGCTCATGGGTGGCATCGTCGGGCGGCTGTTCCGCGAGTTCTCGGCCACCCTCAGCATCGCCATCGGGGTGTCCCTCGTGGTTTCCCTCACCACCACGCCCATGCTGTGCGCCCGCTTTCTGCGCCCGGAGGAGCACGAGGGAAGGGGCCGCTTTAATCGCGCGAGCGAGCGCGTGTTCGATTGGATGCTGGGTACCTACGACCGGGGGCTCAAGTGGGTGCTCCGGCACCAGCACTTCGTGTTCGCCCTCACCGTGGCCACGCTCTTCCTCAGCATCTACCTCTACGCGGTCGTCCCCAAGGGATTCTTCCCCCAGCAAGACACGGGCCGGCTGGCCGGACAGATCCAGGCCGCGGAGGACATCTCCTTCGCGGCCATGGCCCAAAAGCAGAAGGAGCTGTGCGCCATCCTCATGGCCGATCCCGCCATCGACAGCGTGACCTCCTTCGTGGGGAGCGGCGCGGGCAGCACCAACTCGGGGCGGCTCTTCGTCCAGCTCAAGCCCCGGTCAGAACGGAACGCGAGCGCGGACCGGGTGATCGCCCGCCTGCGGGGCCCGCTGGCCCGGGTGCCCGGGGCCACCATGTACCTCCAGGCGGTCCAGGACGTCCGCATGGGGGGACGTCTGGCGGGGGCTCAGTACCAGTACTCGCTTCAGAGCTCCGACCTGGGTGAGCTCACGAGCTGGGCGCCCCGCTTGCTCCGGAAGCTGCGCACCGTCCCCGAGCTCCGCGACGTCTCGAGCGACCAGCTCAACCACGGCCTCCAAACCACGGTGGTCATCGACCGCGACACCGCGTCCCGTCTGGGGGTCTCGCCCCAAGTGATCGACGACACCCTCTACGACGCCTTCGGCCAGCGGCAGGTCGCCACCCAGTACCTCGAGATGAACCAGCACCACGTGGTCCTCGAGGTGGAGCCCCAGTTTCGCCAGGATCCCGACGCCCTCAAGAACATCTACGTCCACTCCACCGGGGGCCCCGACGTTCCCCTGAGCGCCTTCACCCGTCTCGAGACCACGAACACCACCCTGGCCGTCAACCACCAGGGACAGTTCCCCGCCGTCACCATCTCCTTCAACCTTCCCCAGGGGATTGCCCTGGGCACGGCCACCGCCGCCATCGACCGGGCCCGGCGCGAGATCGGGCTTCCCCCCACCATCCGAGCCGACTTTGCCGGGACCGCGGCCGCTTTCCGGGACTCCCTCGCCAACGAGCCCCTCCTGATCCTGGCTGCGCTCATCACCGTCTACGTGACCCTCGGCGTCCTTTACGAGAGCTACATCCATCCCATCACCATCCTCTCCACCCTCCCCTCCGCGGGGGTGGGGGCGCTGCTCGCCCTTCTGATCACGGGCACGGACTTCAGCATCATCGCCCTCGTGGGCGTGATCCTTCTCGTGGGGATCGTCAAGAAGAACGCGATCATGATGATCGATTTCGCCCTGGACGTGGAGCGCCGCGAGGGACTGACGCCCGAGCAGGCGATCTATCAGGCCTGCCGGGTCCGCTTCCGGCCCATCATGATGACCACCTTGGCCGCGCTCTTTGGCAGTCTGCCCCTCGCCCTCGGGACGGGAACGGGCTCCGAGCTGCGGCGACCCCTCGGCATCAGCATCGTGGGGGGGCTTCTGGTGAGCCAGCTACTAACCCTCTTCACGACCCCGGTCGTCTATCTCGTGTTCGAGCGGCTCCAGGCTTGGGTGAGCCACCGCCGGAAGCCCGTGGGCGAGCCGCTCCCTCCCCTCACGCTTCCCCCGAGCCCCGCCGACTAGGAGCTAGGCGCCGCCCCCGAGCCCGCCCCCTCGCTCGTAGGAGGCTGCGGCCAGCCGGGCCCGTGGTTTCGCCTCATCGCCAGACGACACATCCCCGCTCCTCGAGTCGCTTAACCCACGCGGGCAGGGCGGCCAGCTTGTTCCAGCGCAAGTCCAGCCTCTGGAGGCTCGCCGCCTCCGCGATGGAGGCGGGAAGGAAGACCAAGCGGTTGCCCCGCAGATCCAGCTCCTTTAGGTTCTTGAGATTGCGGAGCGAGTCGGGAAGACGGGTCAAGCGGTTGTTCCTCAGGTCCAGACGGGACAGGCCGCGTAAGTCACCGATCGACTCCGGGAGCCCGGTCAGGCGGTTGTTGGCCAGCCGCAGCTCCCGGAGCCTAACCAGGTTGCCGATCGACGATGGAATCGAAGCGAGCTCGTTGTTTCCAAGATGGAGCTCCAAGAGGGCGGACAGATTGCCGAGAGCGGAAGGAAGGACGACGAGCCGGTTGTCGGAAAGCCTCAGCTCCCGGAGGCTCCTGAGGCTCCCAATCGTGTCGGGAAGGGTCCCCAGGCGGTTGCCACCGATGTTCAGGTAGCGCAGGGCCGCCAGGTTCCCGATCGTCTTCGGCACCGAGGTCAGCCGGTTGTCGTGCAGGTAGAGGTAATCCGTGAGACCCGCCAGGCGAAAGAGCTCCGGGGGCAGTGAGCTGAGCTCGTTATGACCGAGATCGAGCAGCCGGAGCCGGGTGAGCTTCTGGATCCCGGCGGGAAGGGACGACAGGCGATTCTCCGCGAGGTTGAGCGCCTCAAGGCCGATGAGGCGCCAGAGCGACGCGGGCAGGGACGTCAGCCGGTTCTTCCCCAGGCTCAGATCCGTAAGACGGCGCAAGCCCCCGAGGCTCTCAGGGATGGAGACAAGCCGGTTACCGCGTAGGCTCAGCCGGCGGAGGCTCTTCAACCGATCGAGGCCGGAGGGGAGAGCGCGCAGCAGGTTGTCATCCAAATGCAGCTCCCGGAGGCGAACCAGACCCGGAAGGAACCCGGGGAGCGAACGCAGACGATTCCGGTCTAGATAGAGAGCCTGAAGATCGAGAAGGGCGCGGATCGACCCCGGGAGCTCAGAAAGCCGGTTGCCCACCAAATCGAGCTGCTTCAGCCCTCCCAGCTGCGCCAGGGAGTCCGGTAGGAACGGCAACTCGCACCCGCGGAGAGAGAGGGCAAAAACGGAACCCCTCCGGGAGGCGAAGCCCACCTCTTCGCCTAGCCTGCCGCCCCCGCCACTGAAGCTGACCTCAGAAGCTCTCCGGCCCGGCTCGCCCTCGCGGAGACGACCCTCCAGGCCCGCCGCCGCCGCCAGCTCCATCAATGCGGTCGCGTCGCTTCCCCGAAGATGAGAGCCGGCCCGTACGGTCCCTCCTGGTGTCATGCCCTCAACCCCCGGTGCGAAGGAGCCTCCGTCCGGGGGCCATGTCTGGCCCGTTAGGCCCCCTAAGCCTCTCGTCGCTCTGCGGGCAAGGGTGCAGACTCGGGCGTGAAGGACAGCTTCCTGGCGAACTCCCGGTGAAGGAGCCAGAGGTTCACGCAGAGCTGTGCCGTCACGGAGGCCACGGACAGATACCACAATTGGCGCACCTGGAAGCCCGGCTGCTGCGACAGAGCGTAAGCAGGAAGGGCAAACAGAATCAAGCGTATTGAGGAGCTGCCCAGCGCAGGCAACGTGTTGCCCATGCCCTGGAAGACACTGGAGCTGACGAAGACAACGCCGGAAGCGAGGAAGTTCCAGCTGATGATGCGCAAGTAGTCCGCGCCGACTGCGACCACGGCCGCATCTCGGTTGAAGAGGCGGACCAGGCCGGCGGGCGCGATGTGGCAAAGCGCGGTCAAGGCCAGCATGATCACCGCGCTCATGGCCGCGGCGGAATAAAAGGTCTGGCGAACACGTCCTCCCTGGCGGGCGCCGTAGTTCTGCCCGGCGACGGGAGCCGCCGCGAAGGCGATCGCCACCGCCGGCAGGAAAAGGGCCTGCATCACCCGGCTGCCGATGCCAAACCCCGCCTGGGCGGCGGCGCCGAAGGGCCGAATGATGTCGTAGACGAGGACCAAGTAGACGGAGATGAGGGCGAACTCACCGCCCGCGGGAAGCCCCACGCGCAGCATCTCGCCCCACAACCCTGGGCGTGGCCTCCAGTCCGCCCGTCGGAAGCCCAGGTCGGCGGCCCCCCCTTGGAAGTAGGCCGTGAATGCGAGACAACCGACGGCGACGGCGGCGAACGAAGCCAGCGCCGCCCCCGAGACACCGAGCGGGTGCCCGGTGCCCCAGCCGAAAATGAGCACCGGCGCCAGCAGGATGTTGAGGATCACGGTAGCGACCTGGATGAGCGTCGGGACCTTCAAGTCACCCAGCCCCCGCAGGGCCGCCCCCATGGCCACGAGGGGGAATTGAAGAAAGAGCGCGGGGATGAACCAGTCCAGATACTGGGCACCCAGGGCGGCGGTGGTGGCGTCCGCGGCCAGCCAGCGACTATAGGCGCCGCGCAAGGCAAAAAAGCAAGCACCGAAGCCGAGTCCCGTGATGTTCGATAGGAGGAGCGCTTGGTTGAAGACGAGCTCCGCACGCTCCTTGTCCTTGCGTCCGATGGCCTGAGCGATCAAGGAGGTCGTGCCCACGCCCAGGGATTGCGTGAGCGCCAGCACCAGGAGCATCAGATTTCCGCCGAGGCCGACGCCCGCGATGGCTTCCTTGCCCAGCCTTCCCACGAAGTAGAGGTCGGCCAGGAAGTAGAGGGTCTGAAAGACGGTGCTCAAGGCGATGAAGGTCGCGAGCTGGACGATGTGTCTGCCGACCGGACCCTCGGTGAGATCCTTCATGTCGCGCGCGATCCTCCGCCTGGAGATCCTACCGCTTCTCGCTCCGTCTCGCGTGTGTCATCGACGAGCCGCGGCACCCCCAAGACCGCCGCGACTGGCCGGGCCACGGCACCGCCTTTGGAAGGACGCGCTTAGTGCCCGGAGTCGTCCGCGGACGGGCCGTAGATCGAGGGCACCTTGCCTCCCATCGGGGGCAGATAGGTGCTGAACTGCCCGCGGTGATGGCACCTCGTCAAAAAGGAACCCCCAGACCCTCTCGGCCATGGAGGGATAGCGGGCGGGCTCTCCAACCCCGGCACGGGGACGGCCGTTGGGGCGGGCGGTGGGAGGTCCCGCGGGTGTCCGCCCAGGGTCACCCCCACCCGAGGGAGACCCTACGCGCGACTCGAGCGGCGCCCAATCGGCCGCCGGGAGAACTCGTTCACAGGAAAATGGTCTCCCCCGCGAAGAACGGCCTTTCGACCTTGAACCGGAAATGGAGGGTGGGGGCGACCCCAGGGAGGAGCTGAAGAGGATGACTGTAATCGCAGCGGATGATGCGCCACCTGTTCCTGGTCTCAACAGAGCAGCTGTCGACCTTCACGTGGTCCTCTAGACCATGCTCATTGGCGGCTTGCAAGATGAGCTGCAAGACCTCCCCATCCTCGCGGACGGGGGCGCCCGCGATCTCCGCTACCTTGTCCCTGAACATCCAATAGTCCACGTACGGAATCGAAGTCGCCCAAGTGACGCGGCCGAGCACAAGGAGGGCCAAGAGCCCCCACCCCGCCCTCTTCGGCTTCGGCAGCGCCCCACTCAAGGCGTGGCCTGCGGCCAGCAGGCCCTTCCACAGCTGCACTGCGGGATGGCTCGGCTGCGCCTCGGAGCGGACCTCATCGCGCAGCTGCTGAAGCCGGATGGCCTCGCGATTCTCATGGCTCTCCGGCCGATCACGAAGGCAACCGGGATCCAGACGGACCGCCTCGTCGTACGCGGCCAAGGCATCGGCGGAGCGGCCTTGGGCATTCAGGAGGTCTCCGAGGTCCAAGTGCCCCTGAGGATCCTCGGGGTGCCGCCGGATCGCCTCCCGGAAGGACGAGAGGGCTTGCTCAGGCCGTCCAGAAGCCTGCATGGCCAGGGCGAGATTGCGGTGGGCCTCCGCGTCGTCGGGCGGCCCGAGCTGGATGGCCCTTCGAAAGGCGCGCGACGCTTCGCCCTCCCTTCCGGATCTGAAGAGGGCCACGCCCAGGTTGTTATGGACCGGGGCCTGGCCCTGGTCCAGTTGGAGAGCCGAGTGGAAGGTGTGAACTGCTTCACGATAGCGGCTGGCCGCGGTCAGGGCCACGCCGAGCGCGTTGAGGGCGCTGACGTCGTCGGGGCGCAGTCGCGTCACCTCACGGAAGGAGGCCACGGCCGCTTCATGCTCTCCGAGGATCCACAGGCTCTTGGCCAGGGCCGTGTGATAGGCGGCCTCGTCCCGGTTCATCTGTATGGCCTCGCGAAGAACCGGCACCGCCTCTGCATGTCTCCCGAGCTGGGCGAGCGCGTCGCCCAGGATGTAGTGATAGTCGGGGTCGTTCACTTGCAGTTTCGCGGCCGTTCGAAAGGTGGCCAGCACTTCCCTCGCGGCCATGGCATCGGCAGCGATCCCCGCTCGGGCGGCGCCCGTACCAGCGGGCCCTGGATCTTCGTCCGAGAGCTCGAGACGAAGCCGAAACAGTGGTTCCATTCCTTGGCTACACTCGGTGAACCGGAGCTCCCAGGGCGGACACCCCTCTCAAGCGTTGGAGCGACCTGGGCCCAACTCTGGCTGGAGCCACGAGCTGGACGCCCAAGGCATCATGATACCCAAGACCGCACGCCTCCAGTCCCTCGGAGCTACCCAGTCAGCCGCCGGTGCCGGTGTCCAAGTCCCCCCGGGGGCCCCCGCCCCAACCCAGGGAAGGACCGGCTTGCCGCTTCTCGCCGGGGACGTCCTCATCGGGGGCTAAGGTAAGGGGCGGCCTCGCTACAAGATTGGGCATTACAAGCACGTAGCGTGCCGGCCGCCGTCGGAGGGGCTTACTCAACCTCTAGCGCAACTTGGGATCTCCGGGTCTGCGTGCATCTACTCTGAGTGTGCACTCCTGGGAATCCCGGTGCCACTTTCTGGAAGCGGGGCGGCAGTGACAGCACGCGAGCGGCTTTGCGTGATCGGACCCGGCCCGTGATGCCGGACGGGGAAAACCAACGCGCGCGACCGGGTCGCCGCCTGAACACTCCGGCGACTCCTCCCTCGGGAGCCCTTCCGGCTCGGTGGGGGTGCGGGTTGACGCGAAGGCCTGGGCCACCTAGCCTTGCTGGGCATGAAAGAGCCCTGGGACCACCCCGACTGGTACGATCTGCACGACACCACTTGGACCGCGGGCCCGGAGCGCGAACCGGAGCATTATCGGGAGACGGTGATTGCGATTCCCCCCCTGGACAGGGCTGACCATCTCGTCGACGTGGGAGCCGGCACGGGCAAGCTGGCACTCCTCGTCGGCCGGGCCTATCCCCGGGTCGGTCACATCACGCTCATCGAGCCCAACCCCGACAAGCTGGCGCGGGCGGAGGAGCGACTCCGCGAGGCCATGCCGGCCTCCGAACTGCGCGTGGTGCGGGCGGCTCTAGGCGTTGACCACGCTCTTCCCAAGGGTGAGGCCACCCTAGTCATGGCCGGGAGCGTCCTCATGCCCACCATGGAGCTGGGTGGCGGGACCCTAGAGGACGGGCGGCGTTGGCTTCGGGCCGCGTTGGCTGATGTGCGCGAGCTGCTGCAGCCAGGCGCGCCCTTCTACGATATCGAGACCTTGGCCGCACCCTGGGCTCGGGGGGGCGCGCGCGACCCCGTCCGCCGACTGGACTTCCGCGAGCTCGTCCAAGAGCTCGAAGACGCGGGTTTCCTCCCGGTCGACTGTGTCTATCGGTTTCGTGACCGCGTCGTGCTCCGCGCGGGGCGTCCCCTCTCCGGTGCCCCGGCACCCAGAATCACGGAAGGGTTGGGACCCGCTCGTTCCGCCTAGTCATCGAACGCGACTCATGCTGGCGAGGAGGCATCATGAAGCGATGGACATTTGAGCCCGGACACACGGCGGCTGAGTTCTGCGTGAGGCATATGATGGTCACTCACGTTCGCGGCCACTTCAAGAATGTGCACGGCACCCTGGACTTCGACCCGGACCTCCCCACCTCGTCGCGCGTCGAGGCCACTATAGAGGCGCGCGAGCTGTGGACGGGCGAACCCGCTCGCGATGCCCACTTGAGAAGTCCCGACTTCCTGGATGTGGAACGTTTTCCCCAGATTACTTTTCGCGGGAGCGACATCCGTCTCCGCGGCCGCAATGAGGCCCTGGTCCTTGGTGAGCTGACAATCCGCGGGGTCACAAAAGCCGTGGGTCTGGATGTTCACTATCTTGGGCAGTGGCAGACACCTTGGTGGGAGGACGGCGTCGACAAGGGACCCAAGAGCCGCGCGGGGTTTCTCGCCACGACCCGCATCAACCGTCAGGACTTCGACGTGAGATGGAACAGTGCCCTCGATCTGGGCGGGGTTGTGGTCGGCGACGAGGTGGCGATTACGATTGATGCTGAGGCGATCCTTGACAAATGAGGGCCGCCCACGTCGATCTGATCCTCGACCAGGCGCTCTGGGCGGCTCGGCGGCCTCCGTAATGTAGCCGCTCGCCGCTAGACCGTCCGCCTCAGCCCTTCGAGATCGATCCACCGGGACCATGCCCGCTCCCCAAGAGGGCCACACAGTGGGCCGCATGCTCTAGCCCGGACCGGGTTTACCCGTCACCTCCCTCCGCGCGTGGGTCCGCCTTGTCTTCTGAAACAGGGGTACTATGGCTTCCACATCCAGCTCCCCGCCGCCAGTCCTAACATTCGTTCTTCTCGGCCTCACCGCCGTCACCGGCGTCATCGATGCCACGAGTTATCTCGGCCTCGGGCACGTCTTTACCGCGAACATGACCGGGAATGTCGCCTTATTGGGATTCGCCATCGCCAGCGCACAAGGGCTGTCCGTCGTCCGCTCGGGTGCCGCGTTGGGCGCTTTCCTTGTCGGCGCCGTCCTCGGCGGGCGATTGGCTACCGGGATGAGCGCAGGCCCCCGCTCTCGCTGGACCGGCGTGGCGTTTGGAACGGAGGCGGCACTGCTTTTTGCGGGCATGGCCGTCGCCCTCGGCCACGGGAAGAGCGTCTCCGGCGAGCCGGTCCGCCTCTACATGATCATCGTCCTAACCGGTCTGGCCATGGGGATCCGAAACGCCACTGTCCGCAAGCTCGGGGTGCCCGACCTCACCACAACCGTATTGACCCTCACCCTCGCCGCTCTCGCCGCGGACTCCACCCTGGCCGGGGGAAGCAATGCAGGCTCGTCGAGGCGAATCGCATCTGTTGCCGCCACCATCGGGGGAGCAGCGATGGGCACGTGGTTGCTCAGGGACTCGCTCACGCTGCCGCTCGCCACTTGCGGCGCCATCTCCGGGGTCTGCGCCCTCGCCGCATACTTCGGCCTCGCCGGCCGAGGGGAGACGGCGCTCCCAGATAGGCCCACGGAGGCGGATCAGACCGGGTGAGCGTCGGGTGCAGCCCGTCGAGCTTGAGGAGTTGCTCGCCGGGAAGACGCCGCTGAGAACCCGAGTCCCTCCGCGAGGGCAACGGCAGCTCTCTGCCTGTAGCCTCGCCATGGAGACGCCCGCCCTGGTCTTGTGTCTTCGCCGACCGCGGGCAGCGTGGTTGCGTTAAGACGGGCATTCGCATATACGTATTTCCATATGTCAGTCGAGGTGGGGCCTCTTGCTCGGCTGTTCAAGTCCTTGGGCGAGGAGACACGGCTCCGAATCGTTGCCCTCCTTTCTCATGGCGAGCTCTGCGTCTGTCACCTTGAGGAGGCCCTTCGGTTGGCGCAGCCGAGCGTGTCCCGCCACCTGGGCACCCTGCGGGCGGCGGGCGTGGTGGAACACCGCCGCGAGGGTAGCTGGGTCTACTACCGGCTCGCGCGCCAAGGCGATCCTGACTGTGAGCGACACCTCCGGGCGCTGATGCGTTCTTTCGGCAGACGGTCGGTCCTGCGGAAGGACCTTTCGCGGCTAATAAGGATTCGCGGGCCCCAGTCATGCAAATAGCCTTCGAATAGGGAGCGGCCATGACCGTCCACAACGTCCTTTTCCTCTGCACGGGGAACTCGGCCCGCAGCATCATGGCCGAGGTGCTCTTGAACCGTCGGGGCCACAGCCGTTTCCGAGCCTTCAGCGCGGGGAGCCAACCCAAGGGCGAGGTTCACCCCCTGACCCTGGAGATCCTCGAGCGCGCCCACCTTCCGACGCATGGTGTCCGGAGCAAGAGCTGGAACGAGTTCTCGGGACCGGGTGCGCCGGCCCTCGACTTCGTGTTCACCGTGTGCGGGAACGCCGCCCAGGAGCGGTGCCCACACTGGCCCGGGCAGCCGATGACGGCCCATTGGGGTGTCGACGACCCTGCCGTCATCGATGGCCCTAAGGAGACGCGGCTTCGAGCCTTCAACCGGGCACTCCACGAGCTCGACGCAAGGATCCAGCTCTTCACGAGCCTTCCCTTGGAGTCCCTCGACAAGATGGCGCTCGCGGAGAGACTTCGCGATATCAGCCGCATCCCGCCGAAAGAATAAGGTCCAGGGTCTTGGCTCGCGGGCGGCCCGGGGCTCAGCAACGGGTCCCTGAGCAGCGGCGGGAGGCTCCTAGGGAGAAATTAGCGCGCGGCCAACTCGCTCTGAATGCGGGCCCTCCACTCCTCGGCCGGGGCGTAGCCCTCTCGTAGCTCGAGGGCCTGTTCCAGAAGTGTCAAAGCTTCCTGAGGCCGGTGCAAGCTGTACAGGCAGAGCCCGGCGTTGAAGAGGGTCGCGGGGTGGTCTTTGTACAGCTTCACAGACTCCAGGTAGAAGCGGAGCGCATCTAGGTGCCGGTCCAGGCCGGCGTAGATCCGTCCCATCTCGAAGGGTAAGTCCTTGTCCATAGGATAGAAGAGATCCCAGGCTTGCCGGAGCGCCTTGACCAACTCCCGACGCGCGGCTTCCGAGGCTGTCTTAGCCTGGTCGGCCAGGGGCCCCGCGAAGTGGTAGATCAGGTAGGGGTCCCACTCTCCGAGCTTGAAGAGGGCGAGGAGCACGTCCAGGGAAGGCGCGGGGAGCTCTTTGCGGATGCCGGCGGCGAGGGCGCAGTACTCGCAGGCGCCGAAGCCGTCGACGGCTTCGTGGAATGCCGACTGCGTCTCCCCAAACAGCGAATCGGGCGCCCCCATTAGAAAGGCGGACACCTTGAGGCGCTTGTCCCGGGAGGAGGAGTGCAGAGCCAGGCCGCCCCGCTCACGAAAATAGAGACCAATAGCGTGGTAGTTCACCATCATCGAGAAAGCGGCGCTGTGAAGGGTCATTTGGGGGTCGCCACGGCCGTTGAGCTCATCCTCATGGGTATGGCCCTTGTCCCCGGAGAGCAGCAGCAGACGCCCACCCGAAAAGCGTATGAGGTTACGGATGCCTTTGAGGGCCCCGATCGGGAACAGGAACGATGTATTGCCCAGTCTGGTTCGATAGGCGGCGAGGACGCGGTTCATGGCTTCGTCCTCGTAGTACTCCTCCCCCACGGGCCTCTGCTCGTAGCGGGTGGTGACCCGTTTCAACACCTCCGGATCCAAGGCCGTCTCCTCCCGCCGGCTCGACGTTGTCGTGACCAAACCTTCTTTGAGCTCTCCCTCCGAGACCCAGAAGACGTCCTGGGCCGTGCTATCGAAAACATAGTTGGCGATCAGAGCCAGGGGATTGTGGAGGGTGTCTGCGGAGAGCGTCTCTCCTGAATGCACCAGGGTGATTGTCTGGTCCCGCTCGAGATCGAAGGTCGCGAAATCCAGTACTCCCGCTTCCAAGAAGGGCTTGAAAACGTCACGGGACCGCCAAGCGTCCACATTGGCGGGCGCGAGGTCGGTCATGACGTAACGGAAGGAGAAGTGGGCCAGGGCGGGCAGCTCGCGCTGGAGGGCCAGCAGCTTTTTTAGGAACAGGAAGCCAAACTGGCCGGACCCCGCCGCAATCTCGAGGATGTAAAGCGGTGCTTGGGGGTCCAGGGGGCCGAGGGGCGGCGAAGCCCTTGCACAGTCCCGTAGAAAACCCGAGACGACGCGGGCGTAGGACTTGGCAATTAAGGCGTTGCTCGTGGCGTAGGAAGGGATCCGGTCCGACAACCAGGCCTGCTCGCCCCTCCGATCGTAGAAATCGCGCTGCGCACGCCAGATGAGCGAGGCGGACAGGCGCTGGCTCTTTTCGAGGACGAACTCAGCGCTTTCTGGTGCGGGCGCTCCCCCCCCTACTTGCTCCACCTACCCCCCGCTCTCTCCGGAAGAAACCTGGGGTTGAAGTTTACTCCCTGGCTCCCCCGACACGCCTTCCGCAATGTTGACGCAAGCTTCTTCTGCTAACTCCTTCCATAAGAATGCGTTACAAAATTGACTTCCAAGGCCTCCCCTCAGCTCTACCCAACCCTCGCTCACTTTGGGTAGGCGATCGTGAACCTCCCGGAGCGTGGGATCTTCGTCGTTGGCCACCCCTGAAAGCTCGGTCCGGGGCTCGCCGAGGCCACTCTGGGGGTTTCTCCCACACCACTTTCCGGCTCCCCCCAATTGTCGCAGCTTATGGTTTTCCATAACTTTGTAAGCGACCGTGAGTGCCACCTCTTTAATGGTCCCTTCACGCAGACATGAAAAGGAAGCCCCTGACTCGAGGTCAGGAAGCTCAAAGTGAGCCTATGACTAGAAACTCAGCGAGTTCGTCGCTGCTCGCCGCCGCGACGCTGTTCTTCCTCGTAGCGCTGCCATCCAACGCGCCATCCCAGACAGCGCCGACGGGCACGCCCTCCCCGACTGGATTGTTCAGTGCTCCCAGGGACTTTCTTGTCGGGACCAACACCTTCGGCGTCACCGTGGGCGACTTCAACGGCGACGGCAAGTTGGACGTGGCCACGGCGGACTACGGTTCTAGCACGGTCTCGGTGGCACTGAGCAACGGCGACGGAAGCTTCCGGCCGGCGCTGAGCTTCGCGGTCGGCACGAACCCCTTCGCTGTGGTCGTGGGCGACTTCAACGGCGACGGCAAGCTGGATGTCGCCTCTGCCAACTATGGCGCGGGCACCGTGTCGGTGTTGCTGGGCAACGGCGATGGGACCCTCCAAGCGGCGCAGACGATCACCGTGGGTGTGAATCCTCGCTCTTTGGTCGTGGGCGACTTCAACGGCGATTCCAAGCTGGACCTGGCGGTGGTCAACTCGGGCTCCGGCACCGTATCGCTGCTGCTGGGCAACGGCGACGGAACTTTCCAGCCGGCAAGGACCCTCACCGTGGGCAATATGCCCACCTCGGTAGCCGCGCGCGATTTCAATGGCGACGGCAAGCTGGACCTGGCCGTGGTCAACTACAATTCCATGACCGTCTCCGTGCTGCTGGGCAACGGCGACGGGACCTTCCAGCCTGCCTTGAACGCAACCGTGGGCCCTGGCCCGATGGCGGTCGCCGTGGCCGACTTCAACGGCGATGGCAAGCTAGACCTGACCGTCGCCCACTATGACCCCACCGGCGTCTCCGTGCTCCTAGGCAACGGCGACGGGACCTTCCAGACCGAGCGCATGTTCGCGACGGGTCAGTTTCCCTACGGCGTGGCCGTGGGCGATTTTAACGGCGATGGCAAGGTGGATGTCGTGGTTCCCAACGAGGGTTCCCCGACCGTCTCCCTGCTGCTGGGCAACGGCGACGGGACCCTCCAGGCGGCGCGGACCCTGGGTCCCTGCGACCATCCCGCATCCGTTGCCGTGGCGGACTTCAACGCGGACGGCAGGCTGGACCTGGCGGTGGCGAATGCTGCCGCCACCACCTTCTCGATCTTTCTAGGCAACGGCGACGGAACCTTCCCGGCGGGCCGGAGCTTCGCCGCCGGAACAGGTCCTCACTCCGTGGCCAAGGGCGATTTCAACGGCGATGGCAAGCTGGATCTGGCGGTGGCCAACTATGATTCCAACAACGTCTCCGTGCTGCTCGGCAACGGCGATGGGTCCTTCCAGCCTCCGCTGAGCTTCGCCACCGGCACCAATGCGCACTCCGTAGCGGTGGGCGATTTCAACCGGGACGGCAGGCTGGATGTGACCGTGGCCAACTACGGCTCCAACAACGTATCCGTCCTGCTTGGCAACGGTGATGGGACTTTGCAGCCGGCCGTGAACTACGCGGTGGGTCCCAATCCGTCGTCGGTTGTCGTGTACGACCTCAATCGCGACGGCAAGCCCGACCTGGTCGTGAGCAATAGTGGATCCAACACGATCTCGGTGTTGCTGGGCAACGGCGACGGAACCTTCCAGGCGGCCGTGAACTACACGGTGGGCAACAGTCCCTTCGCGCCAGTCGCACGTGACCTCAATGGCGATGGTTTCCTGGACTTGGTCGTGTCCAATTTCGGTCAAAACACGGTCTCCGTGCTCTTGGGCAACGGCGACGGAACTTTTCGGCCGCAGCAGACCTTCGTCGCAGATTGGGGCGCTTGCTTTGTGGCCATTGCGGACTTCAATGGCGACGGCAAGCTGGACCTCGCCGTCGCCAACTACCACGCCAACGACGTTTCGGTGCTGCTGGGCAACGGCGACGGCACGTTCCGCGCCGGGCCGACCTACGCGGTGAGCGTCAATCCCGTCTGGATCGGTACGGGGGACTTTAACGGCGATGGTGTGCCGGACTTGGCCGTAAACAACCTGGGCACGACTTTCTCCTCCGTGCTCCTTGGCAATGGGGATGGCACCTTCCAGGCGCCAGCGAACGTAGGCGTGGGCGGCCGTCCCGTGAACACGGAAATGGGCGACTTCAACGGGGATGGTCTCCCAGACCTCGTGGTGACTAACTACGACTCTGGAACCATCTCCATCCTACTCGGCGTCCGCGGCGGTCCTACCGCGGCCACGCCAGTTCTGAGTCCGGCCGGCGGGACGTACTCCTCGTCGGTCACGGTAACGATCTCGGAGGGCACGGCGGGAGCGACGGTCTACTACACCACCGACGGCTCCACGCCCACGACCGCCTCCACCCCCTACAGCAGCCCGATCACCCTCAGCCAGACCGCGACCGTCAAGGCCATGGCGGTGGCGAGCGGGATGGCCAATAGCAGCGTGGCCAGTGCTGCCTACACGATCTCCCAGTCGCAAGTGGCGGCACCGTCGCTCAGCCCGGCCGGAGGCACGTACACGTCGTCAGTCACGGTGACGATCTCCGACAGCACGGCAGGAGCGACGATCTACTACACCACCGACGGCTCCACGCCCACGACTGCCTCCACCCGCTACAGCAGCCCGATCACCCTCAGTCAGTCCGCCACGGTTAACGCGATGGCGGCGGCGAGCGGAATGACCAACAGCACCGTGGCCAGCGCTACCTACACGATCTCCCAGTCGCAAGTGGCGGCACCGTCGATCAGCCCCGCCGGAGGTACGTACACATCCTCGGTCACGGTGACGATCTCCGACAGCACGGCAGGAGCGACGATCTACTACACCACCGACGGCTCCACGCCCACGACTGCCTCCACCCCCTACAACGGCCCGATAACCCTCAGCCAGTCCGCCACGGTTAACGCGATGGCGGCGGCGAGCGGCATGATCAACAGCACCGTGGCCAGCGCCACCTACACGATCTCCCAGCAGCAAGTGGCGGCACCCTCCATCAGCCCTGCCGCCGGGACGTACACATCGTCGGTCACGGTGACGATCTCCGACGGCACGGCGGGAGCAACGATCTACTACACCACCGACGGCAGCACGCCCACGACTGCTTCCACCCCCTACAGCAGCCCGATTACTCTCAGCCAGTCCGCGACGGTCAAGGCCATGGCGGCGGCGAGCGGGATGACCAACAGCAACGTCGCGAGCGCTACCTACACGATCCAGCAGCAGGTGGCGACACCGGCCCTCAGCCCGGTCGGAGGGACCTACACCTCCTCGGTCACGGTGACGATCTCGGACGGCACAGCGGGAGCGACGATCTACTACACGACCGACGGCTCTACGCCGACGACCGCCTCCATCCCATACAGCGGTCCGATCACCCTCAGCCAGTCGGCGACGGTCAAGGCCATGGCCGCCGCGAGTGGGATGACCAATAGCAGTGTGGCGAACGCAACCTACACCATCCAGGTGGCAACACCGGCTCTCAGCCCAGGCGGCGGCCTGCACACCTCATCCGTGACGGTGACAATCTCGGACAGCACGCCGGGCACGACCATCTACTACACGACCGATGGGAGCACGCCAACGACGGCCTCCACGCCTTACAGCGGCCCGATTACTCTCAGCCAGTCCGCGACGGTCAAGGCCATGGCGGCGGCGAGCGGGATGGCCAACAGCGGCGTGGCGAGCGCCACTTACACGATCCAAGCGGCGACACCCGCACTCACTCCGGCTGGCGGGAGTTATGTCTCGTCGGTGACAGTGACGATCACGGAGAGCACGTCCGGTGCGACAGTCTTCTACACCACCGATGGGAGCACGCCGACGACCGCTTCCACCCCCTACAGCAGCCCGATTACTCTCAGCCAGTCCGCGACGGTCAAGGCCATAGCGGCCGCGAGCGGGATGTCCAGCAGCAACGTCGCCTCTGCCACCTACACGATCCAGCAGCGCGTGGCGACGCCGTCGCTCAGCCCGGGGAGCGGAACCTACCTCTCCTCGGTAACGGTGACACTGACCGACAGCACAGCGGGAGCGACTATCTACTACACCACCGACGGCTCCACGCCAACGACCGCTTCCACGCCCTACAGCAGCCCGGTCACCCTCAACCAGACCGCGACAGTCAATGCGATAGCGGTCGCGAGCGGGATGGCCAACAGCAACGTTGCCTCGGCCGCTTACACGATCCAGCAGCGCGTGGCGACGCCGTCGCTTAGCCCGGGGACCGGAACCTACGCCTCGACGGTGACGGTAACGATCTCGGACGGCACGGCGGGAGCGACCATCCACTATACGACCGACGGGAGTACTCCGACCACCTCCTCGCCCGCTTACAGCGGCCCGATCTCCGTTAACAAGAGTGAGACGGTCAAGGCGATGGCCTCGGCAGCGGGGATGGCCAACAGCAATGTGGCGAGCGCCACATACACGCTGCAGACGGCCACACCCACATTCAACCCGGCCCCCGGGAACTATATCCTCGCCTTGACATGGTCCATCTCCGACGCTAGTCCAGGGGCGACGATCTACTACACGACCGATGGGAGCACGCCGACAACGTCCTCCGCCAAGTACACAGGGCCGATGTTGCTCAATATCCTGGGGACGACCACGATCAAGGCCATCGCGGTTACTCCGGGCTGGTCTGTGAGTCCGGTGGCCACAGCTGTCTACAACGTCCTCTTATAGGAGCGCCGTCCGGCACGCGGAGCTGGAGGAGGCCACTAAGGATTGCGTCGTTGGGCCGCAGCCGCAGGAGGCGTCGATGGAATGTGTGGCCAGGAGTGAGGGTCTAGTACCCACTGAGGGGAGCGCATAGTGACAGCTTGGTCAACGCTTGAGATCTCCCCCAATTCGCTGGCGGCCACGAGCCAAGGAAGGGCGGTCCCAACTCCTGAGCCCATGATGCCCTGACGTTGGGCGCGATCTACCGCAGGACAGGAATCGCGTCCGCGATGTCGGCAAGATCGTCCATTATGGAGTTGATCATTTTGTAGTAGCCACCATGGTCCCTGATCATGCCGCTGTAATCGGTCTCGCTTCCCGCCCAGAAGAAGGAGACCGCGTCATCATCCAGCCTGATGTATTGGCAGCGCATGTCTTTCATGCGCTTCATGAGCACCTCATTGCCGGCGATCCGTGCCGCGAAATCTCCGTCCGCCGCGCAGAGAAAGCCTCCCCTAGAGCCCAGCTTCTGCCGCTGCGGCAGCTTCTCCTCCGGCTGGATCACAGAGCAACCGCTCAGTATGTCCAGGCGGGGCGCGCGCCCCTTATCGTGCCGTACGATCATGGTCACGGAGAGTGGCTGGCCGATGACCGTCGAGAGCAGCCGATCGAGAGGACTACCGGTCACGCCGCCGACGCCCGACCTGTTCTGTCCGGTTAGATAACCGAGCACGCCGCCCACCTCTTTCCCGGTTTCTGCCATCGTCAGGCGCGCCGCGTACCGGCCCCAGACATTTCCGGCTCTCGCCGTGTAAAGCACCTGATACCCGCGGTGGGCCTTGCCGAGCCACGACCCCTCGGTGTTGGGGATCTGGACCGCTTTCAAGCCGGTCTCTTTCTCGAAGTCGGCCAGGATCTTCTCCTGCCGCGACTGCCCGTCGATCGCAGCGATGGAGATGAACGTGACCACGACCCCAACCAAGCCCACCGCTATGGCCGGCATATGCTGTTTCATTCGCCTCCCCAGTGTGCTGAACTTGAAACGCAGCTGAGCGCGCCCGAAGGGGGGGTCTCAAGCAAGCGGGCGAGGAGACCCTGTCCGCTAAAGCACTGCCCTGGTCCTGGCACCGCCGACTCGAGGTTCTCCCCCGAAAGCCCCCTGGGGCATCCATCTCGTTCATGAAGTTGAACGATTGTACCCTCCACTGCCAATGTTGATGCTCACTTGTGGCAGACTGGCGGGCCCATGTCCGACTCCGACTACGTCCACGGATACTCCGACCGTGAGAACCTACGGCTCGCCGACCAGGCCAACGTACTCGGTTCCCTCCTTCACCATGACACGCGATACCCAGCGGGAAGCATCATTCTCGAATGCGGGTGCGGCACCGGCGCCCAGACGGTCTTCCTAGCCAGCGGGAGCCCCGGGGCCCGGATCGTCTCTCTTGATCTCGCACTTGGAGCCGTCCGGCAAGCCCGCGGGCGTATCCGGGACACTGGTTACGCAAACGTCTCCTTCCAGAACGCGGACATCTTTCACCTTCCCTTCCTCGATGGCGCCTTCGACCACCTCTTCGTCTGCTTTGTGCTGGAGCACCTGCTCGACCCAGTTCGGGCCCTGCGCTCCTTGATGCGCGTGCTGACCCCAGGTGGCTCCATCACGGTGATCGAGGGCGACCATGGCTCCTGGTACTCCCATCCACAGACACGCGAGGCGTCTCGTGCGGTCCAGTGTTTGATCGAGGCTCAGACGCGGCTGGGCGGCGATCCCCTTATCGGCCGCCACCTCTATCCGCTGCTGCTCGAAGCCGGCTTCCGCGACGTGGGGGTTACCCCGCGGATGGTTTACGTGGATGCAAGCCGCCCAGATTTGGTCGAAGGGTTTTCAAGAAAGACGTTCATCGCAATGGTGGAAGGAGTTCGTGAGCGCGTGCTCTCCATGGGCCTTGTGGACAGCGACGGCTGGGAGAAAGGGATCGCGGACCTCTACCGCGCGACCGAGCCTGACGGCACGTTCTGCTACACTTTTTTTAAAGCACGCGCGGTCCGATGATGACGGTGCTCCATCCCGCCGAGCATTTGTCCCCCGCTACTCTCAGGAGCGAAAGGCCATCCTCGTTTTGAATTAGCCCACGACGAACCTGTTCGCCCAGCAGCCATGAACCCGGCGGACCTGGAGATCCACGCAATCCGCCCGCTGGCCGTACTTAGCGATTGAGGATCCCCAGATAGGCCTTCCAGGGTCCAACCGCACCGGCGTATCTCTTGCTCATGACGCGGACCACTTGACCGATATGGTTGAGGTCATGCACGACCCAGGTGGCAAGAAGCTGTCCCAGCGTCACGATGCCAAGTTCGGGGTGCCGGCCCGTGAGCGATAGCTGGGGGGCATTCAAGGACACTTCCCTCAAGTAGGCGAGATTCGATGTCCGAAGCGATGCGAACTCCGCCAGGAGGGCGCTGGTGGAAGTGCTCTCAATGGCCTCCCGAAACCCGAACCGATCAAAGGGCACGAAGGTCTTTGCTTCGCCGTCACTCAGAATGACCCTGATCCGAGGCACCCAGTCAGTCCTCTCCCCATGGATTAGATGACCCACCACGTCGCGCGGGCTGAAAGTGCCCGCGCCCTCGTCCGCAGTCAGCCAGCTCTCGGGGAGGCCCTCGAGTAGCTCGCGAAGAGTCTCCGGCGTACGCGACAGCACGGCTGTCACTTCCGCAACCTTCACTTCCATCTCTCAGGCTCCTTGATACGGGTCCCCTTCACGTTCGAAATCCCCACACTCACGGCGTTAGCCCTCTGACCGCACTATGCACATGGTCAAGAGAATTTCCAACCGTCACTTAACGACGCACCCGTCCAAACCATTGGGTCTTGCTCGATCACTCTCTCATCGTGGCGCACATTTCCACATGACAAGGGCCCCTGCTCCCGGCTGCTTGTAAAACAATGTCATATGGGCTGCGCCAGCCACGCGGTGGCCGAAGGCGTCCGCCTTTTGTCCTGAACCGACCAGCACATGTGAACGTCAGTGGAACTAGACTCTTGCGGACGCAAGACTCGCTCATGAACATGAGACACTAACAAACTCGGAATCAAATGGTCTAGGGTTGGAGGGACTGTGATCATGAAACGAGCGGCTTTCCTTCTCGCCGCCGCGTGTCTCAGCCTCCTCCGGGTTGCGGACGGAGAGGTGCAAGGCGGCGCCAAGATGTTCGAACGCCTGCGCGCGCTGGCCGGGGAGTGGGAGGGATCGGTTGAATGGTCGGGCGCGCGAAGTGACAAAGGGAAGATGAATGCCACGTACTACCTGACCGGAGCAGGATCGAGCGTTGTGGAGAATCTGACCGCGAACGGCACCACACTCATGACCAGTGTGTACCATCTCGATGGCGAAGACCTGCGCATGACTCACTTCTGTGCTGCGCAGAATCAACCACGCCTCAAAGCCACGCGGTTCGATGACGCGAAGGGCACTATCGAATTCTCCTTCGTCGACATCACCAATTTGCCTTTACCGGGCGCGCCACACGTCGAGGGATTCATGATCCACTTTGTGGAGCCGGGGCAGATCGCTCTCACATTCACCTTTGTCAGCGGCCGAGAGCGTAGCTACGAACGGATTGAGCTCAGGCGGGCAAGCTCAAAGCGGGTCGGGTAGATGCCTCTTGACGCTGCCCCAAGCCACAAACACTTCCACCCTCGCGACCGTCCCATGGCCGCTTGTGGCGACGCGGCCGGCGTCTGTTGTTGGCTTAGCTGCGGTTGCCGGCCACATGCTGATCACACTCGGAGCGCATCGACCAGTACCTGAAGCGGTGCCGGCTGGTGACGGCGGCTCGGGTAATAGAGGAAGAAGCCCTCGAACGGAGGGCACCACTCCTCGAGTACTCGCACGAGCCGGCCGCGCGCGACGTGTTCAGCGGCGTGCTCTTCCAACGCGAAAGCCAGTCCGACCCCGTCCAGCGCGGCCTGACGACGGCAGGGATGAACCCCTCGCGCTTCCCCTCCGTGGCCAGTTTCCTCAGGGGGCGAGGCCGGAACCTGCAGGCCGGCACCTGGCGGTCCTGACTGGCTACAGCAGCAGGAACGCGGTAGGGGGCCGCCAGCGGCGCTACATCTGCAAACGGCCGCGCCACGACGTCATCCGTTCGAACCGGAGGGCGCGAGGCGCCGTGCGAGCCTGGGTCACTCGTATCTCAAGGCTTCGATCGGATTCAGCGCCGCCGCTTTCTGTGCCGGATAGTAGCCAAAGAAGACCCCCACCGCACCCGAGAAACCCACGGCGACGATCATTACCACCGGCGAGATCACCGTCTCCCATCCCGTGAACTCCGCCAGAATCTTCGCACTCGTGTAACCGACAACGAGACCGGCCACCCCGCCGCAAATGCCCATCACGATGCTCTCGACCAGGAACTGGGTGAGGACGTCCGAGCCGCGAGCTCCGATGGCCAGGCGAATCCCAATCTCTCGCGTCCGCTCCGTGACCGACACCAGCATGATGTTCATGATGCCGATGCCGCCCACGAGCAGTGAGATCGATGCAATCGCTGCCATCAGCAGCGTCATCACGCGCGTACTACTCTCCGCCGCGGTAGCGAGATCGGTCTGATTGCGGACCGTGAAGTCATCGTCTTCGCCTTTGGTGATGTGATGGGACTCACGAAGGAGTGTGCTGACTTCGTCTTGCGCGGCCGGAATATCGCCGGGGGAGGCCGTGCTGGCCAGAATCTGCGGGATGCGCGGCTTCCCGGTGAGACGGGTTGACGCGGTCGTATATGGAATCAAGATCACGTCGTCTGAATCGCTGCCGCTCGCGGTTTGGCCCTTGGGCGCGAGCACACCCATCACCTTGAAGCGGACTGCCGCAATCTGGATCTCCTGGCCCACGGCGTCGTTGCCTGGAAAGATGCGTTGCGCGACCGTTCGCCCCAGCACGGCCACGCTGCGCGCCGCGCGAACGTCGTCGGGTCCGAAGAACACGCCAGAGTCAGTCTGCCAGTTGCGGATCGCCTGGTAGTCAGTGTCGACGCCATTGATCGAAGTCCGCCAGTTGCCTCCGGGCGCGATGACCTGGCTGCGGGTGACGAGGACCGGCGATACCGCTACCGCGATTTGCGACTCGCTACGGATCTTCTCGGCGTCCGCGATGGTCAGGGTCGCGAAGGCCTGAGCGCCTTGGCTCACGCCCCCGGTGATACTCGCCCCCGGCGTGATGACGATCATGTTCGTGCCGAGGTTGTTGATCTGGTCGTGTATCCGTGACCGGGCCCCGTAGCCGACCGCGACCATGACGATCACCGCGGCGACGCCAATGATGATCCCCAGCATCGTCAGCATAGCGCGCATTCGGTTCTTGAGAATGCTTTGCACGGCCAGACGGATCAAGATAGAGAGTTTCATGCCGCATCCACGTGCAGCGCTTCCAGGTCGCGGGCCGCGTCGTGCCTCTGCGTGACGGCCGCGTCCCCGCAGATCCGGCCGTCCCGCATCTGAACGATGCGGGTGGCGTAGGCGGCAACGTCGGGCTCGTGCGTGACGACGACTATGGTTATTCCCTGCGCGTTCAGTTGCTGGAAGAGCGCCATCACCTCGATTGACGTGCGGGTGTCCAGGTTGCCCGTCGGTTCGTCGGCCAGGACGAGGGCTGGCTCCGTCACGAGGGCCCGGGCGATGGCGACCCGCTGTTGCTGACCGCCCGACAGCTCGCTCGGCTGGTGATCGAGCCGGCCCGCGAGCCCCACGCGTTCGAGCGCCGCCACGGCGAGGGCGCGGGTATCCCGGCTGCGGCCAGTGCGGTCGTAGAGCATCGGCAGCTCAACGTTCTCAATGGCGCTCGTCCGTGCCAGTAGGTTAAATCCCTGAAAGACGAAGCCAATCTTATGGTTGCGAAGCGCGGCGAGGTCGTTCTTCCCGAGTCCATCGACGCGGACGCCATCGAGCGTATAGGATCCCGACGTCGGCGTGTCGAGGCATCCGAGCATGTTCATTAGCGTGGACTTCCCGGAGCCCGAAGTGCCCATGATCGCCACCAGTTCCCCTCGCGTCACGCTCAAGTCCACGTCTCGTAGCGCAAGCACTTCGGTGGTCCCGGCCCCGTACGTCTTGGTGATCTTGTCCGTCTGGATGACGATGGCATTCATGGCACTCTCGCTCCTCAGAATCCGCCACCGGGTCGACCGCGTCCGCTCGGCTGAGCGCCACCCAGCGGGTTGGCCGTCGACGCCGGGGGTTGTGAGGAGGCGGAGGCGATTCCATCGATCACCTTCATGCCTTCGGTCACGTTCTGTCCCTGGAGCTCGGTGAAGAGGCCATCGCTGATGCCGGTTCGCACACGCGCGACCTGAAGCGTGCCCTTGGCATCCAGGGTGTACAGCGTGCCGCTACCGTTTCCCTGCGCACCCCCTTGCCCCCCCTTGTGAGCGAGCGGTCCGTTGGCGCTACCAGAGTTTCTGGCCGCGGTAGGCGTTTGTGCATCCCCGGAGGCCGGTGGAGTTCCGAAATGGGCGAGCACCTCGTCGCTCGGCTTGTAGCGCAAGGCCGCATTCGGCACCTTGAGGACGTTCCCGGCCGATTTTACGAGGAAGTCGACGCGGGCCGTCATTCCGGGGAGCAACTTGCCTCCGGGATTCTCCAACGTGACGATGACCGTGTAATTCACAACGTTGTCTGTCGTAGCGGACTGCAGACGAACCTGCTCTACGCTGCCCGAGAAAGTCTGCCCCGGCAATGCCTGGACGGTGAAGTTGACGGATTGTCCTTCCTTGATCTGTTCGATGTCGCTCTCGCCAACCAGCGCCAGGATCTGCATCCGGGAGAGATCGTTCGCGATGAGAAACAGCTGCGGGGCGGAGAGACTGGCGGCGACGGTTTGGCCGTTGTTGACGTTCCGCTCGACAATGACACCGTCGATGGGCGAGTAAATGGCGGTGAAGGAGAGGTTTTGCTTCGCTCGCTGCAGGGCGACGTTCGCCGATTTCACCGTGGCGTCTGCCTCCTGCAGGACCGATCCGCCCTGCTCGAGGGCGTTCGCCGGGATGAGCCCGTCGGACGAAAGCTGGCGGTTGCGATTCTGATCACTGTTAGCTTGCTTTTCCTCCGCCTGTGCCTTCTCGAGGGTCGCCTGGGCATCGGCCACTCCCTGCTGTGCGATGGTGGGATCGATCCGGGCGAGGAGTTGCCCCTTCTTGACGTGGTCGTTGAAGTCGACAAGCAGCGCGGAGATCTGCCCTGAGACCTGAGTGCCGACGCTTACGGTTGTCACGGCCTGCAGGGTCCCGGTTGCCGAGACGAGGGCCTGGATGTCCCCCCGCTCCACGGTCGTGAAGCGGAGCGCGGGCGCCGGTGGAGCGGAGACGAAATGATAGAGCACAAACGCCCCCCCCGAGGCGGCCGCAACCAGGCCGATGACTATGAGTGCTTTCTTACTAAGAATCACGGTCCCTCCTCTCTTTTCAATGTAGATTCTGCAAACGTTACGGCACCATGTGCACGTATGTGGCCGTTGTGGGCCGTTATGCGAGATCTTGCGCCCGAAACCTCAGCCAAATGTGGAAGATGCAATAAGAGGGCCACCGCGCAATCGGATTCACTCCGCCGAAACGTGGAAGAGTGCGAGCCGTTGTCGGATGCTCTGAGGTAGCCCTCGCAGGACTACCGAGGCTGGCGCTGATCGCGGCTGCGGGGTACGCCCCCCAAGCGCGCAGGGGGCCGCTTCCATTCTGAAGTACACCAACCAGTCCCGAGTGAGTACGGTCGCACCCGCAACCAAAGACCCCTTAGTGAGAGGTGTCCACCGAGCTAGGCGAGGCGAGCGCTGACCGTCACGTCCGCCGGGCGGGCGCGTTAAGGAGGCACCTGCAAGAGGCGGGGTGGTGTTTTGCCTTCCTCTATTGCCGCTTGGTTCGGTACTCGTTGCTCCTGCGGAGTTCGTCCATGATCTGCTGCTCGTTCCAATGATCACGCAGGACCCTGGCCTTGTAGTCCCGTGTCCCCGTCGCGTCCGGCTCTCGATTCAAGACTGCGCGATAGGCCCGGCGCACCATGTCCGTCGCCTCCGCGTCGCCGACGACCTGCTTCTGCCGCTTCTCGGGGCTCCTCGTGAGAGCTTGGCGCACGTCGTGCTCGTCGAACCCGTCATCGACGATGTGCCTTCGAAAGGTCTGCAGGCCCTCTGGGTCCGGCTCGCGGCCTAGGATGTCCTCATAGGCGCGGCGGACGATCCGGTCCGCGGAAGCGTAACGGCGCTCACTCGAAGCCTGCTCATCGCTGCGGCGAAGCGCTTCCCGGACGTCCCGCTCCGCCCAACCCTCGTCGATCATCTTGCTGCGGTAGGTGCGCATTCCCTCCGTGTCGGGGTCGCGTCCAAGGATGTCCTGGTATGCTCGCCGGATGATGGCTTCGGGCTGGACGCCCCCCACCTTGGAAACGCGTCGGTAGTCGGGGCGCTCACTCAGGTCGCGCCGAACCTCTGCCTCTCCCCATCCGTTCTCCCGCATGAGCACGCGGTACCGCTGCCGTTCTGGCGAAGAGGGCTCGCGGTTGAGGACGTCCCTGAACGCCCGTTCGATCGCCGTGTCCGGGCTCTCGGTTTCCGGTGCCATCGCGAGACCGTTGAGCGCCGCTGCCAGCTGGATGCGGGTCCTTTCTTGTCCAAGCACGGACCCGCCGGCGGCGAGGCTCACGACGATCGCCATCGGCATTGCAGTGGTCAGTTTCATGATCTCCTCCTTTCATCATGCCCGTCTTCTGGGCGGTGGCCCGCTAGGACCCCGCCCGACGGCAGGCCTTTGTTCGCGCTTGTGAAGTCGCGGGAGCCCTGGAGGCCGGTGAGAAGCAACCGGGGAACGGGACCAGGATCACGTTGCAACGTCTGATGTCGCCGCCCGCTTCCCCGGGTGAAGTCAGACTGTCCTCCTGGGGGGAACAACCCCCGTACCACCATGCGTCACGGATAGACCGCTACCATCGATGGGACCTACGGTCATGCCCCGCGGCGTTGCCGCGTGAGGCGCCCCACGCTGTTGGTGGTCTATTACCGGCGCTCGCCTTAGTGGCGGTGCTCAGAGTCACGTCCGTAGTAGTGACGCTGAGGCTCATGTTGGGCGCGGTAGTCGTGAAGATAGCGGGGCTCCTGATTGTAGGTCTGCCAGCCCCGTGCGTCCCGATAGTGCCAGCGGCTTCCGTACCAGTACGCGGCGTGTCCCTCGTAGTACACAGGCGTGGTTGTCGCTCTAAATAAGGCGGGCGGAAAGATCTGAATGTTAATGCCCGCTCTAACCGGGGCGGCCCCTAGGCATGAAACGACCACGGCGCCCGTCAACATCCTCACAAGACTTCGGTTCATGGGATCCTCACTTTTCCTAAGCAGCAGCTTGGTGACTCGCATGCTCGCGGAGCTCCGCGGCGAGTTTCGTGCGTTGCCCCGGCGTCAGCAGGGGCGTCACGGTCTCGTAGAAGAGAACCATTCGCGTGGCCCCGCGGCTCGCGAGGTGGGCGTTCGCGTTCGACGTAACGGTCTTTGCATCGAACGAGTCACCGGCGAACGCGGTGGAGAAGGCGTGGACATGCGTTTCGCCTTTCTGGGGATCGAACTTGGCGGAGAGTCCGGCCAATGCCGTGTGGAGAGCCGCCGAGATCTTGTTGACCTGGTCCGGCGTCAGGCTGACTTCTTGAGTTAGCTCCGCCAGCCGGCCGCCGGGTTCCCGCCCGCCCGGCTTCTCTTCGTGGTTGACCTGACGCCACACCTCCCAATGGGCCTGGACCTTATCGACGAGGGCCGCACGCTCGGAAGGGGACAGGATCGCGTGAAGCTTGTTTAGTGTGTCGAGGCTGGCCGCCTGCTCGCTGTCCGCCGCCGTGATGAGTTTGGCGATGGCCGCATCGACCTTGACCGTATCCACGGTGCCGGCGGCGATTCCGTCGGCTAGCGCCAGCTGGAGGCTTTGTTCCGCCTCTCGAGCGGGCGTCATTTCGGCGTGCAGGTCACTCTGGAGCTTCTCGATCTGGGGACGCTTGGCATCATCCGTGCCCAGGGTGTCGAGGCTCATGGCGATGAACTTGGTAACACCACCGTGATGGTGATGCCGGTGGTGTTCCTTCAACTCGGAGGCCGCTTGGTCATCCGCCGGTGTCGCGCTAGAAGTTGATGCGCCGCCCGCCGGCGACGGTGCCTGTACGGCTTCGGTTCCGGCAGCACTGAGTCCAAAGCCAGCCACCAGTGCAAGTCCTGTCATACTCAAAAGTCTCATGTGCACTCCCATCAAAAGGCCGAAGACAGCGACGCCGTGTCCTCGGTCATGACCCCTGCTGCCGCCCAATGCGGACCTAGAGTCGGCCTGAAAGGAGGACGACCAGCAGGACCAGAACGATTAGCCCCACACCGCCGCTCGGGGCATACCCCCACCCTCGGCTGTGGGGCCAGGTGGGGAGGACCCCGAACAGCATCAGAACGGCGAGTACGAGGAGGATAGTGAGCATTGTGGACTCCTTACTTTGTCGCTCGTGAAAGAAAACGCCTGGAAACGATCCGGTCCAGCTTGGCTGGTCTCACTTCGCCGAGTCCTTGACCTTGTCGATCATCTTCTCAGCTGCCTGTTTGACCTTTCCGATCGTCTGATCGAGCTGACCCTCGCGCTTCAGGCTCGGGTCGTCGGTCAAGACTCCGGCGGCCTCCTTTACGCGCCCCTTCAGTTCTTCCGTCTTGCCTCCCGCCATGTCGATTTCTCCTGTCTCTACCGTTCGTGCTGCTTCGCCAGCGTCAGCGCCCCGCCCCACGCCCTCAGTTAATGCTTTTGATCGATCTCGACGGTCTCCTTGTTCCCGCTGCCGGAGACCGCCACTATGAACCCGAGCCCGATCGCGATCACAATACCGATCGCCGTCCAGGCCGGCCCCACGCGTTCGATGACGCCCAGCTTCCACAGGGCGGCGACGAGCCCACCCAGGACGATGAAGTAACCCACCAGGTACATTTGCATCCACTTCATGAGATCCTCCGTGCTCCATCCACAGAACGTGTCCTTAGCTTGATTCAATGCCACGCGGTTCACGCCCCCGCGGGCGGAGCGGATCCTCGTCCAAGTCACCCGTCAGGAGCCATTCGTGGCCAAGCTGCAAGTGGATGAGCGCCTGACAAGAGGCCGCAGAGACCGATTGCTCCTTTCGGCGCCTCTGCTGACCATGGCTACTCGAGACGCAAGGCCAAGCCTCTCCGGGCGAGCATTCCAGAGGGCGCTGTACGCGACTGGTCAAAAGCAACCCCCGTGCCACTCTGCCGCCTGCAGAGGGGGGTCCGCCTTGCGTGATACGCCTCTCCTAGATACGGGCTTCCTCGGCGCAGGAGGACGCCCCGTTGCCGAAGGCCGATCAACCCAATTGAGGAGAACTATCTACAATCGGCCTGAACCAGCCCTGTGCTCTCCGGCAATTCGCCTTCCTCGGAGAGCGAGATCCTCAGTCCTCACGCCGCCTCCAGGGCGCGCGTAAAGGTGGCGCTGATCTTGCTGGAGAGGACGGTATGCCGGCGAGTCCTCAGCCCGCCAAAGGCGCAGCGAGGAAGCCAGGCCGGCCCATCATACGAGCACGAACGTAACCCAAGGAGGTTTCATGGCCGACCACAAGCCGGATTACACGTCACACGGCGCGTCATATTCCGCATTGACATTCTCGTTCCTCGCGGGCGGCATTGCGGGGGCAGCTGTTGCCTTGCTCCTCGCCCCACAGTCGGGCAAGGCGACCCGCGAGATCATGGGGCGCAAGCTGAATGACGCCACCGACTCAGCCCGCGAGCTGAAGGGTCGGATGGTCGACAAGCTGAACGATGCCGCAGACTCCGCGCGCGAATTCAAAGATCGAACCATCCGCCGGGGCCAGGAAATCGGTGAGGAGGCCACGAACCGTGTGGAGGGGGCAGCCTCCGCCCTCGCGGGCAAGGCTGGGCAAAGGGAGCGCGGGAAGAACGGCGACCTCAAGGCTGGCGATTCATCCGCCTAGGAATTTGTTCCTACTCTCGCTGAGAGCCACGGCTTCCTCTCGAAACCGTCGCTGAGCCTTGGTCCAGGCAAGGGCGCCGCGGACAGAAACGATGGCTGACTTGCAACAGCGTCAGGGGGCGCAGCAGTGTGCCTGCCAAGACCCCACGGTGGCGACGGCGAGACCCGTGCCGGCACGAAGTCGCCCTTGGCGCCTAACGGAAGTCCACGCCATCGGCCAGGCCCCTGACGTCGGTCGCGACCTCCCCGCAGAAGACCTGCCAGGCTCCCGAGTCGCGCTGCCCCGGACTCGGGCATGCCCGGCGCTGGGGTTGAATGGGGTTGTCCTCAGAAGGTATGGTGGTGCAGCCGGCAGAGTCGTAGAGCAACTGGAGGGGTGGATCAACACCAACCGCAACCAACTCTTGGCGCTCAAGCACCAGGCTGCTCCGTCTGGCGTAGCTGATGCCGAGACCACACCCCGAACCCCGAAGCTCCTGGGTGCGTCCGTGCGTGCCTGAGAAGACTGTCGGTCGCCTTAACATGGCATCAAGGCCCCCATGCGGAGACGCGCGCCCTGCTCCCCTACCTCCATTGCGTGGTCCCCGAGGGTGGTCTCTGCTCTTTCTTGCCCTCCTTTTCGCATTTCCGGTGCTCTGCCGCGCTCAGACTAGCTCGCCGCGGCACGCCACGAATTCGGTATCTCTAGGTGAGGGGACAAACACTCCCTCTGTCGAATCGCTTTACCCGCCCATTACGGGTATGGAGCGCGCTTCCTTCTCCGCTTCTCGCGAAACGCCGGAGCTCGACGCTGGCTTCCACCTTCTTTACGAACTGAAGCTCGTGGAAGCGCGAGGCTTGTTCGAGGCGTGGCTGCACTCCCATCCGGCAGATCCTCTCGGGAGCGCCTCGGAAGCGGCGAGCTACCTGTTTGAAGAGTGCTACCGGCAAGGCGTCTTGACTTCCGCGTATTTTCTTGACGACAAGCGTTTTCTAGGTGACATCCCCCTCAAACCGGACCCCGAGCTACGCGCGGCTTTCTTCGCCGCGGACAAGCAGGCCCAGGGCTTGGCCCGGCTGCGATTGAAGACAAACCCCGACGATACGAACGCCTTGTTCGCCATGAGTTTGAGTGCCGGCATGGAAGCCGACTATGCCAGCCTGATCGATAAGCGTCAGATTGAGAGCCTGAGAATGATCCGGGATGCTGATAAGTACGCCAAGAAGCTATTGGCAGTCGCCCCGGAAACTTCCGATGCCTACCTCACCCTGGGGGCGGCGAATTACATCATCGGCAGCCTGCCGGCGCCCAAGCGATTCTTCCTCTTTTTCGCGGGAATCCACGGCGATAAGAGCGACGGCCTACAGCAGCTCGGGGTCGCCGCCGCGCACGGCCACTACCTCCGACCGTTTGCGAAAATCTTGCTGGCACTGGCAGCGCTGCGCGAGAAGAAGACGGAAGTGGCCCGCACTCAATTTGGGGAGCTCGTCGCAGAATTCCCGCAGAATCCGCTTTTCTCGAGTGAGCTAACCAAACTCAATGGTCAAGGGAGATGACCTGTGCTAAGTCCCTCGTCAAGGCTCCTTGCTCTTTGCCCCGAGACAGCGGTGAATCTAGGTTCGTCTACGATTTCAGTGCCATGTGATGCCTAAAGTCGTTCTGCTGCCTTGTCCTGGTCCGACACTCTGGATCGAATTCGAGCAAGGGATGGCCATATTTCACGATTTGAGTACAAGAAAGCACCCCCAATCCATGGATTCTACGACTTGGTACAGGCGACACCACCCGCGAGCGCGTCCGACGCCCGCCCTTGCCCCGTCTCCGGGGACCAGGCTGTCGGTGAGAGCGATCGTTTTTTGGTGGAGGCAGGGCGCCTCAGAACGCTTTGCCCTCCAGGCGGGCCAAGCGGAACGCGCGTCCTTCGGGGTCCTCCGCAAAGACGAAGCAGACGGCACGGTGGCAGAGCCCGCAGGCTCCGTCCTAGAAAAGCCGCACGGGGACTCTACTTCAAGCGCGCCGGGGCAGGATCCTGCCGGGGTCGAACGCAGAGAGGTGCCACATCACGACGTCGAGGCCAAAGACAGCGAAGTCGATAAGCCCAATGAGCAGGAGGTTCGGCGGTGGCCTGGCCGCTTGGACCAAAGAGCGGGCGCGGTGAAGTGGGGCCAACGACCTCAGCGTGACGGCTCCGACTCCCGGTCAGAGAATTTCCCCATTCCTATGCCAGCCCGTGGCGATTGGGCAACCGCACTCCTCTTGATTCTCCTCGCCGTTCCCTCTTTCGCGCAAGTGACGGTTCCCTCGCCAGCTTCACCGGGAGCGCCCGCGGCCCCCTCCTCGGAGCCTACCCCGCCGGCCGACTCCCGGGCCTTTCTCGATCAGATCGGCGGGTGCGTGGACAGCGGCAGGTTGAACGCCGAGATGAGCCTGCAGGCTGGCCGGGTCGAGGCGGCTCCCGGATGGGTGCTGCGGGTGACCGGAGCTCCAAAGCTAACGCTCGCCGCGGAGGCAGCCAGTGGTCGAGTCCGTCGCCTCGACATCGCGATCACCGAAGGCGCGCTCCTCCTCGATGGCAGGGGTCTGCGCCCCCATCTCTTCCTCGACAGCATTCGCTTCGAAGCAGGCAAGGGAATCACGGAGGCCCGTTTCCGCGGGCGCGGCATCTGGAGACCGATCGTCTGGATCTTCAAGGGTCTCGCAAGGGCGGCGCTGCGGAAACTCGAACTCCGGACCGACATCCCATCGGTCATGCGTGGCGAAATCCTGGAGTCTAAGACTGTGGCCGCGTCTACGGGAACCTTTCTCGACGTCGTCCGAGAGGTCAACATCCACGACTCCGAGTTCGTGGCGTTTGGCGGCCGCGCTCTGGGCTTCGGCGAGATCGTCCAGTTCCAAACTGCTTCACAACCAAAGACGGGCATGCCGCTGCGTGTCGCCCTCGACAGGGGCGTCTTCCAGCCGGGCCGAGGCGACCAACCGGCCCAGCTCGATATCGTGGGCCGGATCGACGGAGAGACTGAGAGTGGGTCCATCACCTTCGTTGGGGGCCGCAGCACTTTCTCGCATGGCGAGCTGAAGAAAGGCGCGTTCCATGTCCGCTCGGGAGAGGATGGAAAGCTCGAGACAACGATTTCCGCCGCTGCCTTCGCACTCGACCTGACATCGGGACAGATGCGCTTGCCCGGGGGGCCGCGGGTTGACGTCGAGGCGCCTTCACGCTTCGCCATTCGAGATCTGGATGTACGGCCGGACGGCAAATACTCGGGGATCGTCGACGCGGAGCTGTTCGGGAAGACGGGTGCCATCGATCGGAGTGGAACCCTCGTCTCGGCGAGCGATGTGAAGCTGCGCACGCACGGGGCGGTAGTCGTAAACGGGCAGGCGACCGGTGACGTGGATCTCGAGTTCGGGTACCGCCTGGACTACGTGCTGGTCGTGCACTATCCCGTCGAGGAGATTGGCGACCGGAAGGTCCCCCTCGTCTTTCAGGGGCCCTTCGCGACAACGCTTCACCTCCAGAACGCAGGCAGCGGCGACGAAGGCATTGTTACCGGGGAATATCAGTTCAAGGTGCCGTGGCCCCCTATTGAGCTAGCCGCCTTGGAGGTTCTGACCGCCAAGTGGAGCGAGGACATTCCGGACGTCATCCGCAAGGTTGACTTTGTGATTGCGCCGCGCCGCTTCGGTCCGTGCGGCGGAAACTGCTTCTTGGTAAATGTGGACGTGACCGTCGAGAAGACGAAGGCTAAGGGCTTTCTCTTCCGCCAGATCTGCCACGCGGAGGGAAGAGCGGACCTTGTCGTCGATGAGCGGAGCCGCAGCTTCCTCCTCCGCAACGTGCGGATCGAGCCGCGCTGCGAGGGTTTCTTAAAGTGGGTGGCAAAGTTCGTCGCGCCGCTCCTGACGAAGACTTACACGGGCGTGACCCTCTTCCAAATGCCCGAAGACCTTCCCTTCACGATCGAATCCGTCGGTAGCGGGGCGAACTGGCTCAGCATCGCCGGCAAGGTAAGCTGGACATCGAAGGCTGCAGAAGCTGCTTCGAAGCCTGCCCCGTAGACGGTCCAGCGATGCCGCTATGCCAGCAAAGAGGGCCCGAAGGGTCTCACTCGGTCCAGGCTTGATCCCACCATCTGCAACTCAGTCAACGAGTTAGCTGTTCCGCCCATCCGCTGAATTGCGGATTTGTCCATTCCGCAGTGATTGGCGCTCGGCTTCAACCGTCCTGTACCTCATGCGGACGGGATGCGCGTCGGCCGGCGTACGCCCACAGACCACGACCCCCCTCCTTTGCAACAGGTCCGGGCCTGATCCACGCCCGCCGCTTGTCCCGGTGAGGTAGCGGGACACGCTCCTATCGCGTGGCAATTTCTACAAAATACACCCAACCGGCCGTCGCGAACGCTGTTCTCGGGCGGGGGGGGCGAAGGCGGGCGCACGTCCCATCTCGATCAACGCTCGGAACCATTTGCTCCCTCAGGTTTCCGCCCGTCCCTTAATCGAGACTACCCAAACAGCGAACGGATTGGCATCCGCCTTGCTCACGACCAAACGGTGCCGCAGCGCGCTCAATCCAAATCCATGCCTCTGACCCCGGATTTGGGTGTCGCCTTTCGCCTTTGCTGAAGCCGGGATAGCTTGACAGACCCACTACATCCTGCAGTAGGGTCTGCTCGTCCCGGACTGGGTTCTAACTAACGACTCGGGATGGGAGAATCAAGATGAAGAACCGGCTCTTGAGTTCCTTGGTGGCCGTGGGGTTCGGCGTGCTTCTTTATGGCCCTTCCCCGGCACTGGCTCAGGCATACTTGGGCACTGCTCAGCCCTTTGCGGTCCTGGGCGGGACAACGGTGACCTGCCTCGGAGCTGGGACCGCCATTACCGGAAGCATAGGTGTCAGCCCCGGCGCCGCGCCCACTGGCTTCCCGGTTCCGTGCGCCGGTGTCCCGATCATACCGCCTGCCTCTGATCCGGCTCAGCTTGCTCTCACCACGGCGTACAATACTTTAGCCGCGCTCCCCTGTGCCTCCACCGTGGGTCCCAATCTCGCTGGCCTCACGCTCACGCAAGGCGTCTACTGTGTTAACGCTGCCGCTTCCAATCTCACTGGAACACTCACTCTGAACGGCCAGGGCAATCCCAACGCAGTCTGGGTCTTTCGGATGTCGAGCACGCTCATCACATCGTCCGGCTCGACCGTTGCCTTGATCAATGGCGCCAATGCTTGCGCCGTAGAGTGGCAGGTCAGCAGCTCCGCGACCATCGGTTCCGGCACGACGTTCGTGGGAAACATCCTCGCCCTCACGAGCATCGCAATGGGTACCGGCGCAAACCTGACCGGTAGAACCTTGGCGCGAAATGGTGCGGTGACGCTGGATACCAACACCATCGGCTTCGGCGCCTGCGGCGCCGGAGGCGGCGTCGGCGGCGTGCCGCCTCCCTTCCCAGCGGGTGTCCCGACACTGCCCCAGATCGGAGCATGGGCTCTCCTGGTGGTTCTTTTGGGTAGCGGTGCCTACCTACTCCGCCGGCGCACCCCCACCGAGGCGAGCAGATAGCCGTGCCGCCGCACGGCCCGAACATGCCGATCGAGCCACACGAAGGGCTTGAGGAGGGCGGCGGTCAGGGGAGCGAGGCGCGGGCAGTAGGAGTGTAGGGCCAGGTCAGCCATCCGCAGCCAGCCCGGCACGAACAGGATCGCGGTCTCGGCGGCGACCTCGAAGCCGGCCGCCTCCAGCATCTGCCGGAGAGCGCGGCGCGAGAAGGACCGCTCGTACCCGTAGCCGTAGAGACCGAGCGCCTGCAGTACGGCGGCGAGGAGGGGCCGGAGGAAGGGATCCCACCGGTTTGGCACGCCCACCACCGCGCGGCCGCCGGGCCGGAGCACGCGGTGGATCTCGCGCAGCGCCGTCTCGGGGTCACGGAAGTGCTCGATGGTGCCCATGGAGTAGACGGCATCGAAGCTGCCGTCGCGGAAGGGCAGGCGCCGCACATCGGCCACCAGGCCCCGGAGTCCCGAGTCAGAGAACGCCGCCTGGGCCTGGCGGACGATCGGCTCCGAGATGTCGACCCCGAAGACCGCCGCCCCCTGCCCGTGCACCCATTGCAGGATGCGCGTGTTCTTGACCTCGTCCCACAGGTCGGTCTTGAGCACCGCGCACCGGCCAAGGTCGGGGACATGCTCGGAGAGCAGTCTCTTCTCGTTCTCGAAGTAGTAGACGGTGGACGCCGCGCCACCGAGGTCGGGAAAGTCCTCCCCCACCTCCTGCCAGAAGCGGCGGTAGGCAGCGCTGAGGCTAGCGGGGACCATCCACCGCCGGCCGCAGGGGAAGAAGCGTCCCCGCCGGGGGCTGCCCGGCGCGCCACAGCACGATCGCGAGGGCAACCGGCACCGCCACCGCCCACGCCCGCAGGAAGAGCGCGTGAGCCACCAGGCCCGTATGGGCGGCCAGCTCTCCGAGAACCGCGAGCAGGACGACCTGGGAGGCGAGCAGCAGACCGAAGGCCGACAGGAAGCGTCGCCAGCCCGGGAAGGCCGTCATTCCGATAGCCAGGAGCAGCCCCGCCTGGTAGCCGGGTAGCAGGGCGAGCGCCCCCTGGGCGTCTCCCGGTGCGGTCAGCTCCGTCAGTGCTTGCGGGGCCAGGGAGGCAACCACCCCCGCAGCGGCGAACACGGCCGTCGTGAGGGCATGTCCAAGAACGGCGGTTAGGATCGCCGCCGCGCCAAGAGCCGCCCCGGCGCGCCGGGCGGCCCGCGCCCACCTCCCGGGTGCCGGAGGCTCCCGCCCGAGGGCGAGCAGCACCACGCCGACGAGGGCCAGCACAAGCTGATGGAAGCCGTGGACGAGGAAGAGAGGCGAGGCGGCGAGGGCGGGGGGCAGGGCCAAGACGAGTACGCGGGCGATGGCGAGAAGGCCGAACAGCGGCAGCGCGGCGGCAAGGGCGACGACGCGCCGTGGCCACGACAGGCGCACGGCGAGGACGCCCGCGATATAGAGAGGGATGAGGGCGGTCGCGATACATTCGGGTGTCACGACGAAAGTTCCGCGGCTCGTGGCCAGCGCGTTGCCGGAAGCCGTGGCCGCCACCCCCGCTCCCGTAAGCAAGAAAGCGGCGGAGCTCACGATCCAAGCGCCGGCCTCGAGCAGGGCGCGACTGCTCGAGATCCAGGGGGCGCAGAGGGCGAAGGCAACCAGGAGCACCGCCGCCCGGGGCGCGAAGCGACGGACGATCAGGGAAAGCGCATCACCCTCTCGAAAAGCGCCCTCGGCCCGCCCGCGCGCTTCGAGGGTCCCCCGCATCCAGGCAAAGACGTAGCCCGAGATGGCGAGGATGAGGATCGTGGGCCAGACCTGGAGATGAAGGGCCTGGAAGAGGGTCGGCGAGGCGGAGGCGCGGCCGAGTGTCGCGATGCGCAAGGTGTTCAGGGCCAGGATGAGGGCGATGCCGCCCGTGGCCCCGGCCAGACGGGCACGCCAGGGGACCGGGCAGGCGAGGATGGCCGCGAGGCACAGCGCAAGTGCGTCCGTCCCGCTGCACTCGAGGGTGACGGCGACCGGTGCCGTAGGGTGGCCGGCGTAGTAGTCCGCGGCCTGCTCCTGGAGCCGCGTCAGGGGGAGTACGAGCCGCTCCTCCGCCCACGGGCTGCGCAGCAGAGCGAACAGCCCGAGGCTCCAGGCGAGCGCGCTCAGCAGGAATAGGGTCGCCCGAGGCGGCTCCGTCCGCACGGAAAGGATTCTAGTCCATGCCGCCCGGACTGTGCATCCCGCGTTCCCTGTTCTCCCCCGAAAGGCGCCTGCGGAGCCCGGGCACTTGACGGTAAGCTCTGGGGCTATGTCGGGAGAGCCACGGGAGAAGACCCAAGAGCTGTCGGGGGCCAGGGGGGCCACCCTCGCCTTTGCGGTGGCACTAGCCGCGACGCTGGTCATGGCCGCGCCGGTAGCAATCGCGCCTTCCGAGCGCCTTTTCGGGAGCAGCCAGACCTTCGGGCGAGAGGACCCGAACCGGGATCCTTTCATCGTGATGGAACAGTTCCGGACTGGCCAAGTCCCCAGGCCCTACCTGCAGCCGCTCACCGACCTCGCGGGCCGCGTCCTAGCCGGCCCGTTGGGCCCGGTTGCGGCCTACAACCTCCTAGTCCTCTCCTCGTTTCCCCTCGCGGCCGCCGCCGCCTACCTGCTGGCGCGTTACGTCCTCGGCTCTCATCTGGGAGCCATGGTGGCAGGTCTGGCCTATGCGTTCCTCCCCTTCCACGTGGCCCACGCTACTGGCCACCCGCACGTGGCTCAAACGCAGTGGCTGCCGCTCTACTTCCTCGCCTTATGGCAGTGCTTCGACCGCCCGGATCTCCGCCGTGCCTCGCTTCTGCTCGCCTCCGCCGCGGCGGTGACGCTCTCGAATTTCTACGGGGGGCTCATCGCCGCCGTCCTGAGCCCGGTGGCGCTCGTCTCCTACGGGGTCGTCTCGCCTCGCGCGCCGGGCGAGGGCCGGCGGCGAAGCCTGGCGCTCACGGGCCTGACGCTCACCGCGGCGGCGGCCGCCGCCCTCCTCCTCATTCACCTCGTGGCCCCCGCGGTCCTGCTTGATCCGGGAGCTTTCGCCTTCCCCCGCTCCGACCTCTTCCTCTACAGTGCGAAGTGGTGGAGCTATCTCGTCCCCGCGGTGGACCACCCGCTGGCCGGCTCCCGGGTGCGGGAGTTCTGGGCCGGGCGCGGCCTCGAGGACGCGCTTCTTGAGCAGCAGGTGGGGGTGGGCTGGTCACTCCTGGCCCTGGGGGCCGTGCCGCTATGGCTTTGGCTGCGCGCGGACCGGAACTCGCTTGCGGCCCGCAGCGCCCCCATCCTGGCGAGCATCGCCGTGGCCGCCCTCCTTTGCTCGCTCTCTCCCGAGCGGAGGATCGGGTTGTTCACGTTCGTACGCCCCTCCGCGTTGCTTTACGCGGTGGCACCGATGTTCCGGGCCTATGCGCGGTTCGGCCTAGTAGTCGGCCTCATGACCGCGCTGCTGGCGGGAGGGGGCGCGGCCTGTCTGTGGCGTTGGCCCCGCTCCGCCGGCCGGTGGGCGGCCGCGCTCCTCCTGAGCCTGGCCGCCCTGGAGTACGCGCCCTTCCCGCCTTGGCGGTGGCGCGACGTGCTCCCCACCCGCGCCCACCGCTGGTTGGCGGGGCAGCCGGGCCCGCTGCGGGTGTTGGACTGCGTGTCCCCCTCCCGGGCCTCCGACCTCTTCGCCCTCAGTCTCTTCCCCCACGAGGTCTCGCTCCTCGGCGGGAGCTCCATCGCCCGAGCGGGTCGGAATGATTCCGTCGGTGCGACGAGCTTCGACGACTGTGGGGAGCCGGAGCTTGGACACAAGCTCGCGGCCCTGGGCTACACCCACGTCGTCGTCCGGCGGGACAGCGCGGCCGGAAGATGGATAGCGGGCAAGCCGGCGCCAGAAGGGCTCACACGCGGCCCGGAGTTCGAGGACAGCTGGGTTTGGGTGGTGGCGGCTCAGCAGCCGCGCGCATACGTAACCGGCCTGGTCGGCTTCTACCCTCGCGAATACCTGGGCGAGGTCACGTGGCGCTGGATGGGGCAGAGCGGGACGTTCAAGGTGGTCAATGCCGCGGAACACCCGGTATCGACCGCGCTGGAGCTGGAGCTTCTGGCGTTTCCTGGCGACCGCCGCGTGGAGTGGTTCCTCGAAGGGCGCCGGCTCCACGAGCTGGGTGTGGTGGCCGAGTGGCGGCGGTACGTCCTTCCTCTCGGCACTGTCGCCCCGGGGGAGACTACCCTCACCCTCGCGTGCCACGGGCCGGCTGTGGTCGCGAACGACGTCCGCGGCAACGGCGACCCCCGCGCCCTCTGCCTGGCTGTGGGAAGCTGGAGGTGGGAGACATCCGCCCCCGTCCGCTAGAGAGGTCTACGAACCAGCCTCTTGTAGGTGGCACGCAGATTGCTCCTACAAGCCCCGGGGAACCCGGACCACCGTCGACGCCGGCTAAGACTCACAGTCAGGGGGTCGGAATGATCAAAGATGCGGCCCGCGCGGCGCGGGCCATTCTGGTGCTTCTGCTCCTGTTCGGGGTGACCACGCCATCCTCGGGTTACTCCGTGCTTACCCATGAGCAGATCGTCGATCTCCTCTGGAAGGACCAGATTCAGCCCCTCCTGCTGAAGCGATTCCCGAGCGCCACCGAAGAAGACCTGCGCAAGGCGCATGCGTATGCCTACGGCGGCTGCGTCGTTCAGGACATGGGGTACTATCCGTTCGGAAACGCGTTTTTCAGCGACCTCGTCCACTACGTGCGCAGCGGCGATTTTGTCGTGGCCCTCGTCCAGGAGTCTTCCGACGTCAACGAATATGCCTTCGCATTGGGAGCGCTTTCGCACTACTCCGCCGACAACACCGGCCACCCCACCATCAATCGCGTGGTCGCCCTGGTCTTTCCCAAGCTGCGGACCAGGTACGGAGACCAGGTCACCTACGCGGACGATCCTAAGGCACACATCCAGACGGAGTTCGGCTTCGACATGGTTCAAGTGGCGAAGAACCGCTACACCTCCGATAGCTATCATGACTTCGTTGGTTTCGAGGTCTCCAAGCCCGTCCTCGAACGCGCATTTGAGAAGACCTACCAACTGAAGCTCGACGATGTCCTTGGCCACGTTGACCTGGCCATCGGGACTTTCCGCCGAGCGGTGAGCCAGGTGGTCCCAGAGATGACGCGGGTTGCGCTGCTCTCCCGCCACCTGGAGTTTGTGGACGACACACCCAATGCCAACAAGAGGAAGTTCCTGTACTATCTTTCCCGCAACCAGTACGAAAAGGAATGGGGGACGACCTACCGCAAGCCGGGGATCAAGACACGAATCCTGGCGTTTTTCTTGCGATTGATTCCGAAGTTCGGGCCTTTCAAGGCACTCGCCTTTCAGATCCCCACCACGCAGACGGAGGACATGTACATCAAGAGTGTCGACAAGACGGTAGAGAACTACGCGAGCTTGCTTAGCGAGGTCGGCAGCGAGAACCTTCACCTGCCGAACATCGACTGCGACACCGGCCGGGAGCCGCGGGCGGGCGAGTACGTTCTCAGCGACAAGAGCTATGCGCGCCTGCTCCACACCCTCTCCGAGCACGGATTCGACCAGCTCACGGCCGAGCTGCGCGCGAACATCCTGGCTTTCTACGCCACCCTGGATGCACCGAGCGCGACGAAGAAGGACCAGAAAGCCTGGCGCCGGACCCTGAGGGAGCTGGATGAGCTCAAGGTGGAGCCACCCCGAGCAGTACCCGCGCTGACGAGCGCATCGGGAGGGGCGGACTCAACGAATGCCAGCATTCGCCATTGAAAGGGCATTCCCTCCGGGACCGGGACACCCGCCAAAATAGTCCTCCGCCCGCATCGGGGCTTGACGGCACCCCTCGCCTGCGCTTAACTGGCCCCACCTTGACGGATCCCCCGCTCGGTACGGAATGGCTCGTCGACGCGCACGGCTGTGAGGCCAACCGGCTGCGGTCCCAGGAGGCCCTCGCGGCCCTCTTCGACCGGATCGTCCAGGACCTCGGGCTCCGCACGGCAGGCGAACCGCTGTGGCACGTCTTCCCTGGACCGGGGGGCGTCACAGGGATGCTGCTCCTCAAGGAATCGCACCTCGCCTGCCATACGTTTCCCGAGCGCGGCTTCGCATCCTTCAACCTCTACTGCTGCCGTCCGCACGAGGAATGGCCGTGGCCGGAGCGGCTGGCCGAGTTCCTCGGAGCGCGACGCGTCGAGGTGCGATCGTTTATGCGCGGAGGAGCCTGAGCGACCGGAGACGTGGGTTCGCTCTTCCTGAAACGCTCCTCTCTCGGGGACGGATCCGCCGTACAGAACCGATGGACGAGAGGCTCAGGGCGTGGCGGCGCGCGGGAACCCGAGCGTGCTGCGCACGAGCGTCTCCGCGTTCCGGAGCAGCGCCAGCGCCTGTGGGTCGCCGCGCGTCAGGCTCGCGGTGACCGGATCGCGCAAGCGAACAACCTTCTCCAGCGCGTCTTTGAAGGTGCCGGCGGCGGTTCGCGTGGCCTCGGCCTGCACGCCGTCGAAGAACTTCGACGCGAGCGGCTGCGCCTGTCCGTAATTCTGGGCGGAGACCGCATCCTCCGCGGCGAGGAGCTGGCCGAGCAGGCCGCCAAGACGGACCCGGGCCTGCGCCTCCGTAAGCTCCACCTGCAGACTGGTGATCTGCCCCTCGAGAGCCTGTCGCTGCTGATGCTCCGGCCAGTACCCGACCAGGTAGGCAAGTCCCGCCAGAACGATTACCAAGGCGCCGAAGGATCTCTTCATGCGAGAACTGACCTCTTGCTCGTTCCTGACCCTGAGACGGGAGCGAAGTTCGAAGTGTATTCCTATTAATCCCTTACGACCGTGAGCTGGTTCCGAACCCTGTAACCCTCGGCCTTTTCCCGGGCCACCTTCTCCGCGGCCGCCTTCTGGGCGGCCGTCGGCACCGTGCCCTTAAGGGTCACGGTTTTGGTGTCGGCGTCGGTGTCCACGTCGATGTGGGAGGCGTCGATGCTCTTGTCAACCATGAGGGCGGCCTTTACGTCGACGGTCTGCTTCTTGGCCCCCACTTCGGAGCCGACCTCCTTCGCCCCCTCCTTGATTTTCTCGCCAACGGCCTTGGTGCCTTCGGCGATTCTGCCCCCGACCTCCTTGGCCTTTTCGCCGACCCTGTGGGCAGTATCTTGGGACTCCCCCTTGGCCTCTTGAGTCTCCTGCCGGGCCTTCTCCGCGTTCTGCCGGGAGTCCTCCTTCACACCTTCCGCCGTGTTGCGGCACGCCGGTGCGGCCGCCAAAGCCATCACGACCACCGTCCCCAGCAGCGCTCCGTGATCCCTCATTTCCCCGACCTCCTTACGATCTGTGACCGGTTCGGTCAGCACTTGAGCCTGCCTCTGATCCAGCAATCCACGTGCCAGATGCACGATAAGAAACGGTCTCTGACGGCGCATGGGCAGCATTCCGCCACGTTGAGAACGAACTACTGTGGGAAGGCAGTTTGTACACCATACATTCGCGTGGGAGGCCGACGACACCAGCAAGCTATTGTTCCCGATCAAGTCTTGTAGAGATGTAGTCGTCTCCCGTCCTGAATTCGAGCATGTCCTAAGGCAAGGACTTGCTGGCATCTCGCTTGCAACGGTCGGTAGCCTCTCGTTGAAGATTGATGAAGGCCTTGTTTTTCGGTGACTTTAGGAAACGGAGAGCCATATGAAGAGTAAATACTTGATTCTGTTGGCAAGCATGGGATTCGCCGCGTTTGTTTCGGGTCCGTCTCCGGCGTTGGCCGCCTCGCCAACTCTGGGTTCGGCGGCGAGCTTCGCGATCCTGGGTGCATCGACGGTGACCTGTACCGTTGCCGGCGCCGTCACCGGAGACGTCGGCGTCAGTCCCGGTACCGCAATCACCGGCTTTAATCCTGATTGCACGCTTACGGGAACGCTGCACTTTGGTGATGCCGTCGCGCTTCAGGCCCACGTGGATGCCGGCCTCGCGTACCTTGCCCTCGCAGCACAGCCGTGCAGCAATCCCATACCCTTCGCCGGTGCTACGCAGCTGGCGGGAATGACCTTCAGTCCTGGCGTGTATTGCTTCGCGTCGTCCGCTTTCCTGAACGGAACACTCAACCTCACGGGCGCGGGCCCGTGGATTTTCCGGATGGGGAGCACGATCATAACCGGAGTGAGCGAGTCGGGCCCCGCGTCAGTTCTCGTCAATGGCCAGCCCACTTGCAACGGGGCGGACGTGTTTTGGCAGATCGGCAGCTCCGCGACCATCGGGGCAGGCACTCACTTCGTGGGAGACATTCTCGCCGTCGCTAGCATCGGCTTGGATCCCAACGCACACCTGGACGGTAGGGCCTTGGCGCTGAACGGTGCCGTGACGTTGAGTGGCAGCAATACCGTCTCCGTCTGCGGCTCCGGCGGCAGCATCCCCCCTCCGGGCCCCCCAGGGTGCAAGGTCAAGGTGATCTGTGATTGCAATGACCACCACGATGGTGACAACGATCGCCATGAGGGTGACAACGACCACCACGACAAAGATCGTAGTACCTGCCACGACCGTGACGATGACCACCACGACAAGGATAGCGACCACCACGACAAGGACGACGACCATCACGACAAGGACGGCGATCAGAAGAACGATCGCTGACCTGAGACGGCTGGACACCCGGAGGCGCGATCTCTATCGCGCCTCCGGGTACGTGGGTTTGGGCTGCGCCAAGCCCGATAGAGTGGCTAGAGTGTCTTCACCCTTATGGGATCAATCTAAGAGCGAAAGGGGCCTGTTATGACCATCACGTTGCCGGGGCTCATACTCCTCATCATAATCGCGGCCGTCTGCGGCGCCATCGGCAGGGCTATCGCTGGCGACGTCCGCGGTGGGCTGATAGTTTCCATAGCCCTCGGTTTCATAGGAGCACTCCTTGGGCCCTGGTTTGCAACCCAGCTGAAGCTATCAGAGCCTCTGGTGGTCCACATCAGCGGGCATCCGTTCGGGATTCTGTGGTCGATCATCGGCGCTACCATCTTCGTGGCCGTCATTCACCTGGTCTCCCGTCGGTAGCGACTGAGGAGCAGGCGAGCCTTCCATTAGTGGGCTGTGAGTACGGCTTTCTCCCAGCCTTACAACACCAGGGCGGAGTGTTGTTCGGTCCCCGATGGGGCCTTGGCTCGCGCGCTTCTGTCATCTCCTGCGCGGCGTGCTGGTTAGGGCCGTACCCGACGAGACGAGATAGTCAACGGCTTGGCGGCACGTTGCTTGCTCATCTTGATCCCGATGACCCTTCTCATCGAAACTGGTGCCCCTCTCCGCGGGGCGTACGTCGGCGACGACCGCAGGCGCTACCCTTTCCCTCGCGATCTGTACGGCGCTGCCGGGTCGCGGCTGCGGTGCGCCTGCGCCGATCTGGCCCACCGGCTGCAGTGTGCTGGCGCTTTCGTGGCCGAGCGGCTCCGGTCCGCGTGGTCGCACCGCTTCGTGCGGCTCGCCGCCCCGTGCCTCGTGCTCCTCCCGCTCCTTCCGGCGGCGGGATTTGTTCAACACCTCTACTTCGACCGGAGTGGCCTCCCCGATCTCGGGCCTTTCATCCGTTTCGAGCCCCCCACGATCGGCGAGGTCTACGACGGCCGGGGCAAGGTGCTGATCGAGCTGGCACGGGAGTACCGCCGGGTAGTCTCCTACGCCGAGGTGCCCCTCATCCTGCGCCAGGCCATCCTGGCCGCCGAGGACAAGAACTTCCTCTCCCACTCAGGCGTGGACTACGGCTCTCTGCCGCGGGTGGTCCAGAAGACGGCGACGCAGGCCCTGGCCACCTGGTGGAGGGGCGGCGCGGGGTCCCGGCTGCTCTTTCCCCAGGGTGGTTCAACCCTCACGCAGCAGCTCGTCCGCGGCTACTTCCTCCAGGACCTGACCAGCCGTGAGAACGGTGACGCGCTGTCCCGCGGCGGCCTGACCCCGTGGCTCCTCTCCGCGGCCCTGGGGGTTAAGGCCACGAACAGACTTCTCCGGAAGCTGGAGGAGGTACGCCTGACGCTCTGGCTCGAGGAGGAGATGCGCCGGCGCTACGGATCGCAGGAGCGGGCCAAGCAGGAAATCTTCGCCCGCTACGCCAGCTTCGTCTATCTCGGCAACGGCCGCTACGGCTTCGCCGCCGGCTCCGAGTATTACTTCGGTAAGCGCCTGTCGAGCTACACGCCCCAGGACGCGGGGAATGCGGCTCTGCTGGCGGGAATCGGCAAGTCGCCCCGGGACTATGCGCCGGTGCCGGGCGATCGACGGCCCCTGCGCCGCCGCAACCAGATCCTGGCCCTGATGGCGCGCAACGGCTACATTCCCGAGGGCCTCGCGAGGCGCTGCCAGGCCGAGCCGGTCCGCGTGTCGGCGCACACCGTGGCCAAGACCCAGGCCCCGGCCGCGATCGAGAACGTCTTCGACGAGCTGAACCAGCACGGTGGGAGCCGCTTTAGCGTCGAGGACCTGTTCCAGGGGCGGATCGCGGTCCGCTCCACGGTAGACGAGCGCGTGCAGAACATCGTCAACGAAGGCCTGGAGAACGGTCTCGCCCTGTACGAAAAGCGACACCCCAGGGCGAAGGGCTTGATTCAGGGCTCGGTCGTGGTGCTCCGCAACGCGGACGCCGCGATCCTGGCCGAGGCGGGCGGACGGCAGGTCTACAACGACCGCTACACGAGCTACTCCGATTACAACCGCGTCACGGGCTCGCTGCGGCAACCGGGCTCGGCGATGAAGCCCCTCGTGTATCTGGCCGCGTTCCGCCAGGGCCTGGACCTCGACACCACGGTGCCCGACGAGCCCATCGGCGTGCCCATGGGCTCGGACGATGACGTCAAGTGGATCGCCAACTACGACAACCGGTTCAAGGGCCCGATCCCGGCTCGCCAGGCCCTGGCCGAGTCCCGCAATGCGGTAGCCGTCTGGATCACCCGCGAGATCGGCATAGCCAACGTGATCCGGACCGCCCGGGAGCTGGGGATCCGCAGCCCGCTGCAGCCCTACGCCAGCACGGCGCTCGGGGCGTCAGAAGTGCGGCTCCTGGAGCTCGCGGGCGCCTATCGCGCCATGGCTTCGGGGATCCTGGCTGAGCCGCACGTCATCCATCGCGTGACGGACGCCTCTGGCGGCGTGCTCTACGAAGCATCCAGGTCAGCGCGGGCGATAGCCTCCGCTGAGCTGAGCCTGATCCAGGAGGGGTTGCGCGGCGTGGTCCGCCTCCCGGACGGCACCGCTCACTCCCTCGACACCCGGGACTTCCCGATCCCGGTGATGGGCAAGACCGGAACGACGAGCGACTTCCGCGACGCTCTGTTCGTCGGCTCCACCTACGGGCCCCAGGGGATCACGGTTGCGGTCCGGATCGGGTTCGATGACAACCGGGCCCTGGGGGAAAAGGAGACCGGGGGCCGCACTGCGTTGCCGGTTTTCAGGGAGATAATGCTCCGCGTCTACAAGGACCAGCTCGTGGGGCCGGTACCGCAGTTCCCCCGTGACATCGAGGAAAGGATCGACGGGTACCTGGCGAGGCAAGCCGAGCTGGCCACGGGCGAGGAGTAGACGTCACCAGAAAGGAGCGCCTTACCACGGTCGGGTGCCCCGGGAGAGACGTTGGAACCCATCACTCTTACTGTCGGCGGCGTGATCGGCCTCGGGGTCCTCGGGTGGGCCATCAACCACGCCCGCAACCGGCCCTTTAGGAAGGACGTCCCAGTCTTCCGCGCCTCTCGCTGGACGAAGGGCAACCGCATATGGCCCACGCAGGTAGCCGTGTTCCCCAAGCCGGGTTGTGCGCTGGACGCCGCGGCTCCTCGGCCATTTCGAGGAGACCATCGCGACCGACCAAGTCGCCTCGGTGAGCGTGGACGCCGACTCATCTTCGGCGATGTAATCATCGAGACGACCGGAGGCTCGCAGCCCATCCGCTGCCACGGCAGGCGTGACGCCGAGGAGATCCGGCGCGGGATCACCGAGGCTCAAGCCGGGCGGCAGCCGAAGCCTTAACATCCCCGCGCGCTCCCTGCGGCGGCCCCACCCTCTTGCGCTCTTGACCAAGCGCCTCTAGTCGTCGGCGACAAGAGGTGAGCATCTGTTGCTCACCTCTGATCCTCTCCCGCTTAGCGCCCCACCAAGATCAACACCCCGGCCGCGACGGCAAGTACGTTCAATATTTTCGCGGTGTGGGCAAAACGGATCTTGAAAAAGGGCAGTAGGCCCGTAGCTATGAGCCAAACCGCCAGCAACAGTGTTCCCAGCATCATTGGTGCGCTCCTATCTAAGCCCCGAGGATCCGGCTCTTGACCCAATCATTCCGTCCACCCGATCCACCTACCGGCCGCCACAGGCACGTCCAACGAGGGCCGAACCTGGCCTGGGCCGCGCGCGCACCCGGGCCCCCCGCTCGACCCCTCCGTAGGACTAAAATCTCTGGTAGCGGGCGCTCCCGTCCTAAGCTGTACCTTGGAACTCAGAGCAACGAGCGTGCCACCCCGAGACCGCGGGGGGGCGGCAAGCGCGTCTCCCTGCCCGACGCAGACGCTCAACGGCAGCGGGCTGGGACCGGAGTGGATTCACTCAAGCGGCACAGGAGTGGCTCAACGGCCCTGGATAGCCGAGGAGGGCGTTCAGGAGGTGCACGTGCGCGCCCTGCGCCGGGCGCACTACGCACCCTCGTAGGTGTGACGAGTCCGGGGAACAATCTACAATCTGCTTTCCGTCCGTGGACTCAGATCGCGAACTCGTTCGCCGGCTCTCGCCCGGTGCCACTCCGCGCGACCAAAAGGCGGCCCGCCGGCGAGGTGCCGGGGGCCCCGCTGGCTCAGCGCGAGGTAGCCCGAGGCCCGGCTGGCGCCATTACTCTGGCTACCACGATGGCCAGCTCGCCTGGCGTCACCGGCTTGGGGACGTGCATCTGGAATCCGGTCCGCAGCGCGTCCAGCCGATCCTGAGCGCTGGCGTAGGCCGTGAGCGCGATGGCCGGCGTCGCGCCGCCGCGCTCGGCGGGCAGCGCCCGCACCCTCTGCAAGAGAGCATAACCGTCCTCGCCCGGCATGCCGATGTCGGCCACCAACACGTGGGGGCGCTCCCGCTCCAGGGCGTCGAGGGCCTCGCGGACGCAGGAGGAGGTGGCCACACGAGCACCGTAGCGCCCCAGGCCGATGGCCATCGCCTCCCGGGTATCTTCCTCGTCGTCCACCACCAGCACGCTCACGCCCGCGAGCGATGGTGCGGCCTGCGCCTCTTCCGGGCCCGCCTTGGTCGGCGCCCTCCCCTCGGCTGGCGTCGTGTCGATCGAGACCCCTTGCCCCCGTTGCAGTCTGACGATGAACACCGCACCCGACCGCCCCTCGCGATTCCGCGCCTCGACCGTCCCGCCATGCAGCTCTACCAAATGCCGCACGATGGCCAACCCGAGACCCAGTCCGGCGTGCCGCCGGGTGCTCGATGCGTCGGCCTGCCGGAAGCGGTCGAAGATGTAGGGCAGGAACGCGGGATCGATCCCGGGGCCGTCGTCCGTGACCGAGAGCTCGATGCAAGAGCCGGCTGCCTCCACCCGCACCTCTACCTGCCCCCCCACGGGCGCGAACCTGATGGCGTTAGACAGCAGGTTCCAGATCACCTGCTGTAGCCGGCTCGCGTCACCCAACACGGCGCCGGCCGCAGGGTCGATCGCCAGATTGAGCTGAATACCCCTGGCCTCCGCAGCCAGCCGAACGGTGTCCACGGCCGATTCGATTAGCTCGGCCAGCCCCACCGGACTCCGGCTAATGCGGAACTGGCCAGTTATGATCCGCGAGACATCTAGTATGTCGGAGACGAGCTGGGCCTGGGCTTGGGCATTGCGATGGATCGCTTCGACCGCTCGGCTCACGGTGCCGGGATCCGAGCCCGGCTCACGCAGGAGGTGCGACCAGGCCACGATGGCGTGGAGCGGCGAGCGCAGCTCGTGGGACAGGGTGGCCAGGAACTCGTCCTTCAGCCGATTGGCTGCTTCCGCGTCGGCCCGCGCGAGACGCTCGCGTTCCAGGAGCGCGGCCCGCTCCTCCTCCGCCCGCCGGCGCTCGGTGATGTCGCGAAGGTATATCTCAAGCCGATCCTCCCGAGGGTAGGCGTGGGCCTCGAACCAGCGGCCCGCGACCTCGGACCGCGCCTCGAAATGCACTGCTTGGCCATCGTCCACCGCCCGCTGACACTGCCGCTGGAACTCGGGGTCGGCGCCTTCCGGGTAGGTTGGCCAGACAACCCTCCCGAGCAGCTCCGACGCCGGCCGCTGAAAGATCATACTCTCGGCGACGGAGTTCGTCGCGAGCAGGCGCCAATCGTGGTCTATGACCAAATACGCATCCGTGATGCTCGCGAGCACCGTGCTCAGCTGCTCGTGGGCCGTGCGCAGCGACTCCTCGACGCGCTTGCGCCGGTCGATTTCGTCCTGCGCGGTTCTGTTCGCCTCTTCCGCCGACGCCCGTGCCACCTGCTCGCGCTCGAGCTGCGCTCGCTCGTCCTCCCGGCGCTTGCGGTCCGTCAGGTCCGTGACGATCAAGCAGAAGACACGCGCGCCCTCGAGGGGCAGCAGGGTGAAGGAGACCTGGGTGAGGACCAAACCTCCGCCCCTCCGGAACGAGACCTCGCCGCGGCTGAACCCGCTCCCGGCGGCCTGCAGCAGCCCGGTCAGGGAGGCCACCCCCGGCCCGTCGAGGAAGCGCGACAGCCACGTGCCCAGGATCGCCTCCTCGGGCACATCCAGCAGCGCCGCCAGAAACGGGTTGCAGTAGAGCACGACTCCATCCTCGGACAGCGTGGCCGCGCCCATCTGCATCTGCTCCACAATTAGGCGGTAGGCATGGTCCGCGCTCTTTAGCGTGAAGACCCGGTCTTCCCCGTTAGTCTCCACGACCAGCGCGTCCACTTCGCCGCTGCGGATCGCGCGCAGGGTCTCTTCCAACTCAGCCACTCGGGAACGCAGCCGCTCGCGCTCTCCTCCCAGCGGACCGCGGTCGGTTCTGGCCTTGACGGGCATCGCGCTAGGGGGTGCGCGCTACGAGGTCCAGTCCCCTGAGCACCCGCTCCGTCCTCGAGAGATCGCCTACCAGGCACCGCATCGGAGGGGGAAGCTTCTTGATGAGCGTCGGGACCGCCACGATCTGGTCGACGCGCAGCATCGCCGGCCGGTCGTAGACATCCACGACCTTCAAGTCGTACCGACCCTTCAGGTATTGCTCGCAGATGGCCTTGATGTTAGCGATCGCGCGAAGCGACGCGGCGGTGGCACCCGCCACGTACAACTTCAGCTCGTAGCGGCGGGCCGCCGTCGCCGACTCCAGCTTGGCTTTCGCGGAGCGCTCCGCCTTCTGCGTCATCTCCCTACCCCTGCGGAACGATCTGCATGCCGATCAGGGTGCGCTCGGTGTTCGAGAGATCGCCGATGAGCTTCTTCACTGGTGGCGGAAGTTTGCGGACCAGGGTTGGTATGGCGATGATTTGGTCAGCCCGGGCCAGCTCGGGGTTAACCAGCAGGTCGATGACCTCGAGCCGATACTTGCCGCGCAGGTGGGTCTCGCAGATCCTCTTCAAGTTCGCAAAGGCGGCCAGGGACCTGGGCGTCTGCCCCGCCGTGTAGAGCCGCAGCTCCCAGCGCTCGGCCGCCTTCGCTTTCGCGACTGCAGCCCGCACCCGGGACATGGGGCGGGACCTCTTGGCAACGCTCACGCCCTTTGCCCTCTACGGGCCGGACCTCCCGGGCGCTTCTTAAGCTGCGGGGGCTGGTCGTCGCCGAGGTCGACGCCTCGGTCCGTGAGCCGAAACTCTCGCACGTCGTGCGAGTGGGCCATGCCGCGCGACTTGAGCACGCAGAGCACGCGGCGGCGCCGACCCTGGCGTTCTAGGTCCCGCAGCACGATCCACGTATCGATGAGAGAGGAGACTGCCGCCTCCGTCTGCTCCGGGTGGACCCCGGCGGAGGTGAGGCTCGTGAATGCAACCGTAATGCCCTCCGACTTGAGAAAGTCGATGAGCCGCATGAGCATGGCCTTGTTATCGGCCAGCGACTCGGTCAGCGTAAAGTCGGTGATGGGATCGATGACCACCGCCGCCGGCCGGGACTCCCGGACCGCCCGGTGCATAAAGGCCAGGTGCGTCTCCAGCCCGTAGATGGTGGGCCGGGCCGCCTCCAGGCGGAGCAGGCCCTTCTTTAGCCAACGACCTAGATCGATGCCGATCGAGCGCATATTCCGTGAGAGCTGCCCTGGCGATTCCTCGAACGAGAAATACAGGCAACACTCGCCTCGGTCGCAGACGGCTTCCGCGAAGCGGGAGGCCAGGCTGGTCTTCCCGGTACCTGGTGTCCCCGAGATTAGGATGGTGCTTCCCCGGAAATAGCCGCCTCCCAGCATCGCGTCCAGCGATGGTATGCCGCTGGACACCCGCTCCGAAGACGCTCCGTGGTGTAGCCCCAGCGAGGTGATCGGTAGAACGGAGACGCCGTCGTCGTCGATCAGGAAGGGATACTCGTTTGTGCCGTGGCTGGATCCGCGATACTTCACCACCCGCAGCCGGCGGGTGGATACCTGCTCCGTGACACGGTGGTCGAGCAGGATCACGCAGTCCGACACGAATTCCTCGAGCCCGTGCCGAGTGAGGCCCCCTGGCGCACGCTCGGCAGTGACGACGGCCGTCACACCGCGGTCCTTCAGCCAGCGGAACAGGCGGCGCAGCTCCGCGCGCAGCACGGCCATGTTCGACAAGCCCGCGAACAGGCTCTCGATCGTGTCCAGCACCACACGCTTGGCCGCCGCGGTGTCGATGGCGTGACCCAGGCGGATGAAGAGCCCTTCCAAGTTGTACTCTCCGGTCTCCTCGATCTCGTTGCGCTCGACGCGCACGTACTCGATGAGCAGCTTCTTCTGGGCGGAGAGACGCTGGACATCGAAGCCCAGGGAGGCGACGTTCTCGGCCAGTTCCTCGGAGGTCTCCTCGAAGGCCATGAACACACCCGGCTCGCCCAGCTCCACGCCGTGCACGAGGAACTCGATTGAGAGAAGAGTCTTGCCGGAGCCGGCGCCGCCGCAGACGAGGGTGGGGCGCCCGCGCGGCAGGCCCCCTCCGGTGATCTCGTCAAGGCCTTGGATGCCGCTGGGAGCCTTGGCTAGAGTCGAGAGAGTCGCTGATTTCTTGACCACGCACCAAAATCCTTGGTGACAGGCGCCGATCTCGGCGCCCCATGACGCCAATCATATTCTCCATTTGGAGGCCGGACGTCAACCAGCCCTGGAACTCAGCGAGCCCGAGGTCCAGCTCCACTGCTGGCACTCTTCTTGCTGTAGCAGTGGGCGGGCAATCGCGGGGCGAGCTAAAGCGTCCTCCGCAGCCAACCATGGTCGCCCAAAGGGACAAACATGACGCCTGCGCTGAGGGAGTCGACGAGCGGCGGGTGCGTCGCGGGGAGGCATAGATGAAGGGAACGAGGCTCCTGGGGGCGGTGCTCCTTGTTTTGGGCATCCTGGCCCTGGCCTATGGCGGGTTCAGCTACACCAAGAACACGGAAAAGGCGAGTGTCGGGCCCTTCAAGATCGAGGTCCAGGACAGAGAGAGGGTGAACGTCCCGCTCTGGGCGGGTGTGGCTGTCGCGATCGTCGGCGGCATCCTCCTCGCCCGGAAGCAGTAGCACCTCCTCTCGGGGGGGTTGATGGATTGCATCGGGGCATCGCCGACCTGTAAGTGGGAGATCGGCCATGGCAAGCGGCAGGACCGATGAAGAGAAGGGGCGCCTGAAGGAGGCCGCAGGAGCCCTGACCGGCGATACAAGGTTGAAGCGGGAGGGTCGGCTCGAACAGCCTGCCGGGCAGACAAGACAGAGGCCGGAGAAGGTCATTGACACGATCAAGGAATGTATCGCAGTGACTACCGATGAGGGCGATCCGGGTGCGGCTGCCGCCCGACCGCAAGTCACGCAACTAGGCGGCAACCGCGACTTCGTACCGGAGGGACCTCTCACGAGGAGGACGCAGGCCAGGCGGCGGAAGGAGCGCCTCCGCGTCGCGCTCGCGGCCGCGCGGAACGAGCTCGAGTTCGGTGAGAGCCGGCTGGCGCCGTCCGACGCCGCCCAGGCTACGATCTGGGACTGGCACCTAGCCAGCGGCAGGGTGGAGTGGAGCGACACGCTGAAGGATCTCTTCGGTTACGCGGAGAGGGTGACCGATGCCGCCTGGCGCGAAGACCGCATCCACCCGGAGGACCGCGACCGGGTCAAGCTCTCCCTCGAGCGAGCGACCATCGTGAACCACGGGGCCGCGTGGACTGAGGAGTACCGATTTCGTCGGGCAGATGGCGGCTATGCCACGGTCATGGAGCGAGCCTACATCGTCCCGGACGACACCGGCCCCTGCAGAGTCCTCGGACGGATCACACCCGCCTCAGCCGGATGGCTGCACGCCGGCCCCAGAACCTCCGCCGCCCCAGACGCATTGCTTGAACCGAGGCGCGCCGGACGCAGGCCCACCGCCGCGGCCAAGGCGTCGACTGCAGGGTCGACCCGGCCTGATCCGCGCTGAGGGGCAGGCCGCGTCGTCTTGAGTCGTTCTCTTCATCCTTCTCTCCCCTCTTAGGGATGACGACCCGTGGCGCTCAGAGCCGCGCCCCCGGCTGGAGTCTGACCCTGTTGCACACCGGGTGAGCGGCCCGGTTAGCCTGCCTTTGTTGGTCAAACACCACGCCAGTGCCGGTCCCACCGTCGATGATGGTCCCGGTGACGTGCCCTTGAGAGAGAGGGGAACCCGCCGCGTGGTCTGAGACAACGCGAGGATCGTCCGCGGCAACTCCCTTACCCCGCGGATCGCGGGGCCGACCCCGGGCGTTTCGTGGGAGAACTGGATGACGGTTCATCAGGCTGAGGATTCAACGCGACCGTCTTCTCGCTCGGTGTCTAGCGGTCCTGTCGGAGGCTCAGCTTCAGACCCGCCTCGAGCGATTGGCTGCCTGAAGACGCTGGATGTGACCTCATTTCCGACGACGCCGGCCGGGCGACGCCTCCCGGGCCTCGTCCCCGGAGAGGAGCCGCCCTCTCGCTTACTTTTCGCTCGTCTCGATCTTGGAGGCCACGTGCCGCACACCGGCGCAGTCGTAAGCGGCCTCGATCGCGCGCAGCCTTTGGGCGATGGCCTGGGTCTTTCCGCCGAGGAGCACGACCCCGTTGTCAACCGACTCCACGTTGATCCCGTCGAGGTTCTTGTCGGTCTTCAGGGCGATCTCGACCGCTCTCCTCACATCGCTGTCCGAGGCCTTCACGGCCTCCTTGCGAGTCTCCGGGACGACCTCCACCAGGTTCCGGACGCCCGTCACGCCCTCGACGCCTCGGACCGCTGCCTCGGCCTTGTCCTTCTCTCCTTGGCTGCTCACCGTCCCGTGGAGGGTGACTTGCCCATGCTCGGTATCGACCTTCACCGCCGTGCGGCCCGCGCCGTCGGTCGTGAGGAGCGCAAACCTGGCCCTTGACGTTATCCAGGCGTCGGGCCGGGCGGCGTGCGCCGATTGAACGGCAAGGTTCCACATTAAGAGGGCACTGCCCAGGGTCAGACTTAGCTTGCTGCTTGAACTCATACGCCTCCTTATAGCGCCTTGGCGCCCGCGGTCTGGCGGACGTGCAGCCCATCGGTTGCGGGCGCTTCCTTCCAAGGGCATACCGCAACCTCCGTGCCACAGCGAGTACAGCGGTTTTGGCCCTATCCGTGCGACCAGGTGCTCCGATGAATGACATTCCAGAAGGAACAATCTACAAAATAGCTTCCGTCAAACAGCTCATTTCGGTCGCCTCACCCAGCATTCGGGGACGATCTCGCGCCCACAGGACCGGTCTAGCTCAATTCCTGGGCCCGAGCTGCGTCGGAAGGCGGCATGATGGTGTAGGCACGCGGGTTGCAGGGGTACGTCTCATCTGCTGCCCCCGTGTCGGCGACGGGGTGAAGCTTCTGGGGCAAAGCGCTCGGTGCCGCGAATCACCATCAAAGGTGAAAGTTGCCCGAACAGGAGCTGGGAAGGGCAGAGCGGTCCGGAAACTAACATGAGCGCAGATCAGTCTGTCTCCCCCGCTGTCCACGGTCAGAAGGGGCCCTTGGCTGCACATCAAGGGACGGAACCGATGGGAGGTGGATTGCCAGGGCGACTTGGGGGTTACGCGATCGGCCTGGGTGCTATCGTCTTTGCCGCCGCCATTGAGCTCGCCCTCGATCCCTTCATCGACACGAAGAGCCCTTTTCTGCTGTTCCTCGCCGCCGTGATGACTGCGGCCTGGTACGGTGGATTCAGACCAGCGCTGGCCACGATGCTGCTCGCGGCTCTGGCGAGTCTGATCTTGCCGCCCCCCTTCTCGTTGTCGCGCGGCTTTCCGGGGAACGCCATCAACCTCGCCCTCTTCCTGATCGAAGGCAGCCTCATCAGCGTCTTCGGCGCTCGGCTCCAAAGGGCCGGCGGCCTGTCCACGGAGCGGGCCCTCGGCCCACTGGGCAACGGCCAGAAATCCGACCGTAGGGCCAAGGAGCTTCAACCGGAGCTCGAGATCCTCAACCGGCTCGGCTTGACGCTGGCGGGCCAGCTCAACATGGAGAGGCTGGTCGAAGCCGTGACCGAGGCCGGTGTCGCAATCACGGGCGCCGCGTTTGGGGCCTTCTTGTACAGAGATGCGTCCGACGGTTGGACCCACTTTGTCTCGGGAGCTTCCCGGGATGCCTTCGTCGACTTTCCCTTGCCTCAAGATGCCGACGCCTTTGGTACACCCTTCCCACCCGAAGTCTCGCGGAGTGACGACCTCACGCGGGATCCCCGCTACGGCCAGAGCTTGCCATTCAAACGGATGCCGCCTGGCCAGTCGCCCGCACGCAGCTATCTTGCGGCACCCGTGCGCTCTGGCTCCGGCAGTTTGCTGGGCGGCCTCTTCTTCGGGCATCCCGATCCCGGAATGTTCCAGGAGCGTGACGAACGCCTGCTGGCCGGCCTCGCGGCCCACGCCGCCATCGCTGCGGATGGCGCGCACCTCTATCGGGAGGCGCAGGAAGCGCGCACGGCGGCCGAGGCAGCAAACCGGGTGAAGGACGAGTTCCTGGCCACCTTATCGCACGAGCTGCGGACGCCACTGACGGCGATCGTCGGGTGGGCGCACCTGCTCCAGCGCGGCAAACTCGCTCCCGCCGAGGTGGCGCAAGCCATAGATACCATCATCCGGAGCGCCACCGCGCAGAACCAGATCATCGATGAGCTCCTCGACGTTTCACGGATCGTCACCGGAAAGCTTCAGCTCGATCTCCGACCCGTGGAGATCGGGGCCGTCGTGAAGGCGGCGGTCGGGACGGTGACGCCCGCGGCCAACGCCAAGCTCATACGTCTCCAGCTCATCCAGGATCCCGCCGGGAGCTACGTCATGGGCGACCCTGAGCGCCTCCAGCAGGTGTTCTGGAACCTCCTCTCCAACGCCATCAAGTTCACTTCGAAGAATGGCCGGGTTCGTGTCAGCGTCGAGTCCGTCGGTTCCCAGGCCGAGATCGTCGTTGTCGACACCGGTCTGGGCATCGACGCTGACTTCCTCCCCCACCTCTTCACCCGCTTTAGTCAGCGAGATTCCTCGAGCACGAGGGCCAACCGCGGCCTGGGCCTGGGGCTCGCGATTGCGCGCCAACTCATTGAGCTGCACGGCGGCAGCATCCACGCGGAGAGTCCCGGGAGCGGCCACGGGTCCACCTTCACGGTGAAGCTCCCCCGATCCCCCCTCACCGCAGCGGCCTCCAGGGAGCGCACCTACTCGCAGGCGGACCGGATCGTAGGACTGGAGGACGCGCCGGACCTAACCGGGCTCCGGGTGCTGATCGTAGAGGACGACGACGATGCCCGCGCGCTCGTGGCAAAGGTGCTCGAAGGTCAGGGCGCCTGCGTAACGGCGGTCTCTTCCGCCCAGCAGGCGCTTGACAAGCTTGAAAAGGAGCCGATGGACGTGCTCCTCAGCGACATCGAGATGCCGGGCACCGACGGCTACCAGCTGATGCGCGAGCTGCGCCGGCGCCCATCCGAGCAGGGCGGCGCTGTTCCCGCGGGGGCCCTGACGGCCTATGCCCGAACCGAGGATCGCCTCCGTGCACTTCGCGCCGGCTTCCAATTACACTTGGCTAAGCCCGTGCAGCCTTCTGAGCTGGTCACCGTCGTGGCCAGCCTGGCGGCCCGCCACCTATGATGGGCGGGACGCCCGCGGAGGGAGCGCGGATTTCCGAGGACACGGTGCGTCTCCCAGAGAGCGACGACGAGCTTAGAGAGTTTCTCGATCAGGCTACGATCGGCTTGCGCTGGATGGGTCCGGAAGGCCGCATACTCTGGGCGAACCGGGCCGAGCTGAAGATGGTCGGGTGCTCCGAGCAGGACTACATTGACCACAACATCGTGGAGTTCTTCGTGGAGCCCGACGCTGCAGCGGACTTGCTCGCCCGGCTCGCGCGCAGGGAGAGGGTCGAAGGCTATCAAGCGCGCCTTCGGGCCAAGAACGGCTCCCCCAAGAGCGTCCTGATCGACGCAAGCGGCCTCTTCCGGGGCGGCCGGTTCGTCCACAGCCGCTGCGTCACCCGCGACATAACGCTCCTCTTGGAGAGGGAGGGGGCCGCGCGGCAGCGGGCAGAGGAGACGAGCCGCTTGAAGGACGAGTTTCTGGCCTTGCTCTCCCACGAGCTGCGGTCACCCCTGGGTACGATCCTCGTATGGCTCGGCCTGCTTCAGGAAGGTGCGTTGCATCCCGCCGAGAGAGAGCGCGCCCTCGGGGTCATCGAGCGCGGCGCGCGCTCCCTGGAGCGCATCATCGAAGACCTGCTCCACGCGTCGCGCATCGCCGCCGGCGGGCTCATGCTCACCCCGCAGCTCGTCGACCTCCGAGGGGTGGTCCGGGTGGCGGTGGACACCGCCTCTGCGGATGCGGCCCTCAAGGGCGTCGTACTCACGCGGTCTTCCGGGGAGATCCCCATCTGGGCAATGGGGGATCCGGGCCGGCTGCAGCAGGCCGTGTCCAATCTGCTATCAAATGCGATCAAGTTCACCCCAACCGGCGGCCGCGTCGAGGTCGGCCTGGACGCCATCGACGGGCAGGCCCGGCTCCGCGTCACCGACACCGGCGAGGGAATGAGTCCTGGGTTCTTGCCATTCGCCTTCGAGCGGTTCCGCCAACAGGACAGTTCGAGCACTCGCGCCCATCACGGCCTCGGCCTGGGTCTCTATGTGGTACGCCACGTCATCGGGCATCATGGTGGTTTGGTGAGCGCGGAGTCCCCCGGCCCGGGGCGGGGCAGCACGTTCACCGTGCTGTTTCCCCTGGCGACACACCAAGGGGGGGATGCGAGCCCGTCGAGCACGAGGGAACCGCCTCAGAGCGAGGCCAGCCTTCCTCCGGCCGGCCTGACGGTTGTGCTCGTCGACGACGATGAGGACGCCCGTGAAGCCCTGAGGCTGATCCTTCAGCAGAATGGCATGCTCGTCACGACCGCGGCTTCCGCGAGAGAGGCGCTCGAGCTTGTCGAACGCCTGCACCCCGACATTCTTCTGAGCGACATCGCGATGCCGGGAGAGGACGGCCTTTCTCTCATCCGCCGTGTGCGCATGCTGCCGGTCGACCGCGGCGGCCAGGTCCCCGCGGCCGCGTTGTCGGCGTACGCCGGGGCGGAAGACCATCGCAAGGCTCTCCAGGCCGGATTCCAGCGGCACATCCCAAAGCCGGTGGACCCTGTCCACCTGCTCGCCGTCATCGCCACCCTGGCCCGAAAGAGTGTGGGCGGCATTGAGGAAGGATAGGATCGCCACGCCCTGGTTGAAGACGTGGATAAGAGCTCACTTCCGACCGAGTTCCTCGGGCGCAAGCTCCAAATCAAGTGCGGCACGCTCCGTCGCCCGACGTCGACGAGCTCGCCTCGCGAGGCGACGTTTAAGGAAGGAGCCCGCGCCTAGCCTCCATCAGCCAGGCCCCGCTGCGGCGACGGGATCAGAAGACGGGCCGCCCCCGACCCTGGATCAGATTGATCAACAGCACAGCCACGGCCAGGAACAGCAGAACATGGATGAGGCCCCCCATCGTGTACGAGCTGACCATCCCCAGAAGCCACATCACGGCGAGAATCACGCAGATTGTCCAGAGCATAGCGCCTCCTCGGCGGAAGCCGCTTACGCGAGCCGGCATCTGTGCAGCAGCAAGCGCTGTGCCACTCAGCCAGCCAGGGTCTTTCGCGGATGGCTGCGGCTGGTCCGCCGTTTGTCATGCAGCCGTCGGCCTGCGATCGAGTCCCTCCCTGTACACTCTACAATCTGCTACCGAGTTGGCCCGTGGATGACGCTTCCCCTCTCCGTCCGCCATTAGACTCCATGGCGCCACCCTCTGCATTAATCGTCGACGACGACCCTGGGTTCCTGCAGGGATTGGCCGAACTCGTCAGGCGCGAGGGCTTCACGGTTGCCAGTGCCCACACCTTGAAGCAAGCCCGCGAGGCGATCGGGACGAATCCTCCCCACATCCTGCTCGTCGACCTTTATTTGCCTGATGGCAGCGGGCTCGATCTTCTGGATGGTCTCGAGCCCGCAACTGCGCCCGAGGTCGTTTTGATCACGGGGCACGCGAGCGTGGAGACCGCCGTGGAGGCCCTTCGCCGCGGCGTCGCTGACTACCTGACGAAGCCCGTCGACTTCGCCCGCGTCAAGATGGCCCTGGGCAACCTGACTCGCACCCTGGAGATGAAGGGCGAGATCGGAACGCTGAGGAGCGAGCTGCGTAAGCTGGGCCGATTCGGGCCGCTCATTGGTGCCTCCACTCCCATGCAGATCATCTACGACCTGATCGCCCGCGTGGCCCGGACCGACGCCAGTGTCCTGATCACGGGTGAGACCGGCACCGGCAAGGAGTTGGTAGCAGAGACCATCCACACCCTGAGCCGCCGGAGCAAGGAAGCGTTCCTTCCCTTGAACTGCGGCGCCGTATCCGCGACCCTGATCGAGAGCGAGCTGTTCGGGCACGAGCGCGGCAGCTTCACCGGCGCCGACCGGATGCATAAGGGGTACTTCGAGCGAGCCCACCGAGGGACCCTGTTTCTCGATGAGATCACGGAGATGCCCACCGATCTCCAGGTCAGACTGCTCCGGGCCCTGGAGGCGTCCGCGGTCACACGGGTAGGAGGAAGCGAGCAAGTCAAGGTTGACGTGCGCATCGTCGCCGCCACGAGCCGCCGGGTCGAGGAAGCGGTTGCGGCGGGCAAGCTGCGGGAGGACCTGTTCTACCGCTTGAACGTTTTCCTCATCCAGCTTCCGGCGCTGCGAGCCCGGGTTGACGATATTGAGCTGCTAGCCGAGCAATTTCTGAGCGAGCTGAACGCGGCCCAGGGGACGGCCAAGCGCCTCACGCGGGCATGCGTAGAGCGGCTCCGCCGGCACAGTTGGCCAGGCAACGTCCGTGAACTGAAGAACGTGATTCACCGCGCCTTCATCCTCGCCGAGGAGGACCTAGGCGTCGACTCTCTCTCCCTCGGGGTTACCGAGGAGACTGGCGCCTCGAGCCTGGTGATGCGGGTGGGGACCCCGATCGCGGAGATGGAGCGACGCCTCATCCTGACGACTATCGATCATTTCGAGGGCGATAAGAAGAAGGCTGCCGATGTCCTCAAGATAAGCCTGAAGACGCTCTACAACCGCCTTAACGAATACAAGACCGACTGACCGTTTTGTCGACGGCCCTTTGTAGATTCGTCTCTCCGGTGACTCCCTCCCGAAGCGGGCGCATTGCCGCAAACCGCTGGCTCATCAGGTTAGCCCTGGGTGATCGTGGCACAAGGGTTGCAGCAATGCCCATTGCGGCTTCGTTCCGCCGCAAAGGCCTCAACACCGATCGCCGGGAGGAGCAGATTGCTTCGCCCCGAGCGACGCGGTATCCGCAGAAGCAAACAAGAAAGCGTGAAGCCAACTCAATGAAGAAGATGTCACTCACCTTCGGATTGGTCGCTGCTCTCATGATCGTCGGCACCGTTGCCGCGCAAGCGGACACCAAGGACGCCTGGCTGAGCACCAAGGCGAAGATCGTTCTGCTCACGATGGACGGCCTCAGTACGACGGCCGTCAAGGTCGACACCGTCGGCGGCAACGTCACGATTCACGGCAAGGTCGGCTCGGCCTCCGACAAGGCAAGGGCCGAGGAGACCATCCGAAAGATGGATGGCGTAAAGGACGTCAAGAACCTGCTGCAGGTCGTAGCCCCCAGCCAGAAGAAGACGGTCGATGCCAAGGACTCTGACGTCAAGGACCGCGTCGAAGCGTCGCTGAAGGCCGCCAAGACCATGGACGACATCAAGGTGGCATCGGTGAACAACGGCGTCGTGCTTCTTTCCGGCAAAACCCAGTCGCTCGGCCAGAAGCTTCTCGCCATCGAGCGCGTCTACACCGTGAACGGCGTGAACCGGGTGGCGAGCGAGATCGAGACCGTCGAGAACTAGGGGGAGTAAAGACCCAACCGGGGCACCTCGCCCGCTGAGGTGTCCCTTCTTTGCTTGTGCCTAAGAGGGGCTCCGACGGGGTAACCCATGCCGGTTGAGGTCGAGCCCGGTTTCGAGCGGGCCGAGGGGCCCTCGGCTCCTCGCTGGGCGGGGTGGCTCCTGGCGCTTGGCCAGTGTCTGCTCGCGCTTTCCCTCATCCGGGATTGGCTCTATGTCGGCACCTATCGCCTGTACCTCGACAAGCGGCTGGAGCCCGGGACGTCCGTGCCCGCCCTCGCCCGGCAGCGGTTCGAGATCCGCGGCGGCCGAGTCGAGCCGCAGATCCTGTCCAGCGAGGACGAGCGTCTGGCCTTCCCCGTCGACTTTCCCTGGCCATCCCGGTTGCGTCTGCGAGCCGTCCCCAGCGTCCAAGCCACGGTCGAGATCGCCATCGTCGAACAAGGCATCCGGCGGACACTCTATCGTCGCACGCTATCCGAGGCGGCCGAGATCGCACAGCCCCTGCCGCCCACTACCGGTTTGCTTGAGCTAGCCAACCAAGGCGAGCTCCGGTTGTCGGACCCGAGGGTGGTGACGGAACCCGTTATGCCGCCGAGGCTCCTCGGCCTTCTGGCACTCGTCGTGCTCGCCGGTGTGAGAGCCGGAAGGCCCCCCCCCCACGCGCATACGCCGGCGCCCTGGGCCCGCTCCGCCCTGCTGGGCGGCCTCACCGCCGCCATCGCTGTCTCGCTCTGCCTCGGGGTCCTGGAAGTGGGCCTCCGGGCGACGGGCGACCACCTCCCCTCATGGGTCACCGCCCAACGCAGGAACCTGGGCGAGGTACACGCCGATCCCCGCTGGCAGGAGTCGGCGCGCTACGGCCCTCGTTTAGCTAGGTCGGTCCACACCTCCTGCGAGTGGCAGCACGGCGACATCGTGCGGATGGGGTTCTTGCCGCCCGGCCTCGCTCGTCATCCTGCCTACCGCTTCCCGTTCGTCACTGATGAGGAGGGCTTCCGTAACTCCGGAACGGAGCCCACGGCGCCCGTGGTCGCGGCGCTCGGAGACTCCTTCACCGACGCCATGACGCTTCCCGCCGAGCTCAACTGGCCGGCGAGGCTCGGCAGCCTCTTGGGAGTGAGCGTGCGCAACTACGGCACCGCGGGTTTTGGACCCGGGCAAGAGCTGCGCGTGCTGGAGGAGTATGCGCTGCCGCGCCGGCCTCGCTGGGTCGTGGTCGGGTTCTTCGCCGGCAATGACCTGCAGGACGCGGAGAGGTTCGAGAGCTTCGAGCGGGATGGTGGTCCCTTCCCTTCTCCTGCCCAGGGATGGAAGTTCAAAGAAGTGGTGGCGCGCTTCGACGAGCTCTACCTCATGAGTCTGTACGAGGGAGCAGCCGGTCTCCTCCGTGATCGGAACCGAGATCCCGCCGCCCCCGGGCGGCCTCAGGGCTTGGAGGACTACAGCGGGGAAGATCACACGGCCTCGGCGATCACTCAGCCTGGCTTCGACTGCGGTCTCTTTAGCCTACCCGTTGCCGGCCGCACCCTGCAGTTTGCGTTCCTTCCTCCCTACCTGAACTGCCTGAGGCTCTCCCGGGAAGAGCTCCAGGCGTCTCGTGGATGGGAGCTGACCCGCCGCTCTTTCCGAAAGATGGAGCGGCTCGTGCGCTCGCAGGGCGGCGAGCTCATCGTTCTGTTCATCCCGTCCAAGCCCCAGGTCTACTTGCCGCTACTGGAGGCGTCCTTTCCGCGGGCAGACCTACGCCGGGCCCTCCGGTATTGCCTTCGCGACCAACCTCAGCCGCCGGAGGTGGAGGTCATCATGCGCAATCGCTTGGCGCTCAACGACCTGATGCGCAGCTTTTGCGCGGAGGAAGGCATTACGTTCATCGACCTCACCGCGGAGCTGCAGTCGCGCTTGGGAACCGGCCACAACGTGTACTTTCCCGACGATTCGCACTGGAATGCGGCGGGCCACGAAACCGCCGCCGCCACGCTCGCCAAGCGGCTGAGGAGTGAGCGCTTGTAACACGCCCGGGTGCCAGCCGCGTAGAGTCGAGTCCCGGCAAACGAGCGGCGGCTAGGCTCAGCGCACTTGCCGGTCGGGCCGACCTTGGAGTCGCTTGCGGACGCGTCAGGGAACAAGACGCTTCCATCGAGTCAGCCCCTGCCATTTGGGCTCGTTTTCCTTGGGCCGGCGCGGCGGTGATTCCACAGCCGGCGCCGGCTCGTCGCGGCTCCGGCAGGGACACTGGGTGGCTTCGAGGCGGCTGGACTAGCGGTTTCCATCGGGGTCCCCCCGGGTGTTTCAGTCGGCCCGAAGTGGTGTGCGTCCCGGGATCAACTCGGGCGAGGCCCCTTTTTGGAGGGTCTGTGATGAGGGCCTAGAGCCTCAACGACCCGTCCAACTAGGCTGCTCAGTGTCTCAAGGAAGTCTCAGGGATGGCGGGACCAAAATGGCGGCCCCGAGGCCGGGGATCTTCGCGGAGCTGCTCGGTCACGCGTCGTCACGTTAGCCCCGCCCGGCTAAGAAATCTCTTACCTCCGACGCTCCTGGCCTTCGCCCCAGACCTGCCCACGTGACGCGTGAGTCCGAGCGGTGACGATGTCGAAGGGAAGGACGGGAAGAGCACCGGAGGCATGAAGCGAGGAATCGCCGGGTATCGGCGTCCGACCACGTCGTGGACGCCTGGAAAGGGCTCAAGGGCTCTACGCGCGCTGATCCCACTCTGCGGCGCGAAACGCCTTCACCTGCCCCGGCCGAATCGAGCGAAACCCGCGTGTGATCCAGGCGCCGCATTCCCAGGGGCAGGGGCCCATGAACGCCCCGATCCCTAGGAAGGATGCTACGCGTAGCCCGGCTGCGACCACGACGTTGCCGCACTTCTCGCAGGTCCAACGGCCGACTTCTTGAGCCGCCATACGCTAACACCTCATCCGGGCCATGGTCCGCCTTGCCCGTGTCATCCCACGCCGCCTTGCCGCTCTTTCTTGCCCCCTGGCCACGCAAAGCACTTGTGGCCAGCCGCCCCGTCCAGGGCGAGGTCTGTTGCGGGGCCAGGCCGAACTAAGGCCGGGGCGTGCCGGTTGTCACCGCCACGCCCCCAAGGCCGCTATCAGGCGGCCTTGATTTCGATTGTCGTCGGCGTCGCGGCTCGTGGCGTGGGGACCCTTACCTCCAGGATGCCGTTCGTATACTTCGCTTCCACTTGAGCAGCGTCGACACCCTCGGGGAGCGCGACGCTGCGCTGGAAGGAGCCGTACACCGCTTCGCGGACGAAGTAATCCTTGCCCGTGGTGTCGTGGTCAGCCTTGCGCGCGCCCTTAACGGTGAGCACGCTATCCATCAACGACACGCTGACCTCTTTCGGATCCACGCCCGGCAGGGCGAACTGGATAACGTACGTGCCGTCCTGGATCCACCCCTCTGTGGCAGGGAGCCAAGACTCAGCAGGCAGAAGAGCCTCATTTGCGGCGGCCTCGAAAACCCCCGGAAGCAGGCCCTCGACCGGGTGATGGAAATGCAACTGCCGACTAGGTGACCAATGCAACATCGTCTTCATGACTTTCGTCTCCCTCTTTAGTGTTTTGTACTAAGATTAATTTAGCTAAATAGACTTATATCATAGTAGTCAGCTAATAGCAAATCCCAAAGCGAGGAGGGGGGGGCCGGTGGCCCCGAGAGGTCTAGAACGAGAAGTCCCGTTGCACGGGCAAGTTGCAGAGATACTGTGGACCCCCTTTGTGCCTCGCCCCGGCGCGACTCCACCCGCTCACAAACCAGATGGGGGGACTTATGAGGTCGAGGTGGGCCAAAAGCGCACTGATCGCTCCGGTCGACCTTGGAGTCGCCTTGGGGGACGCGCGCGGAGCAAGACGCTTACAGAAACAAGCATCATCGAGTCAGCCCCTGTCCCTTTGGCCCCACTTCCCGGGGTAGGCGCGGCGGTGATGCTACTGCGGGTCCTCTCGTCTCGGCTCAGGCAGGAACATTGGGAGTGTGGACGCGGCTGGACCTGCGGTTCTACCGGGGGTCCGCCAAGTGTTCGGATAGGCCGTAAGTGGTACCCGAGTGCTACCCCGGATTCACGGCCCTGCCAGCAGTGTCTGTAAGACCACATGCTGCTCCAGGAGGGGAAGGCCCGGGCCCGCCCACGCCGTCTCCGCCCTCCCAACTGCCGGAGAAGAGGGCAGCGTCAACCCGAGAAGGAGTCCCCAGTGTGCAGCGGGCAGAACACTGGAAACGACGGCGACACGCTCCGGGAGACCGGTCATTCTCGGAGACTGGTCGGCTGGGATGACATCACCAAGCCCGACTACCCGGGCATCGCAGGCTTGTTTCCGGAGTAACACTGAAGGAGACTGGATCTTCCGGCGATTACCGCCTCCGTTCACCGCGCTCGCGGCCGGCGAGACTCAGCACAGGAGCACGAGTGGCGTGGAACGTCGGACACCGTGACGCGTGGCGGAGACGCAGGCATTGAAAGCACCGTTCCATCTGTTCGGAAAACGCGCTCCGCCGCCGGCGGAGAAGCCCCTGCGCGACGAGCTGCTGAGCATCGAACGTCTGGAAGAGAGGGCCAGGGCTCTCGCGGCCCGGTTCACCCTCGACCCCACCCCCCGGCGCGCGTCGCGCAACGTCCTGCCCCGCTTCGACGACAACGCCCGCGTCCTGCGCGAGGCCTACGTCACGATGGCGGACGACGTCCACCGGGGAGAGTTCGTCACCCCCGCTGCGGAATGGCTTCTCGACAACTTCCATCTCGTGGCGTCCGAGGTCTTGAACGTGCGCCGGAACCTTCCGCCCGGCTACTACCGCGAGCTACCCAAGCTCGCCTTGCGGGAGCTCGCGGGCGACGCCCGGGTCTACGCACTGGCGGTGGAGCTCATCCGCCACAGCGACAGTCGTCTGGACCGACAGCAGCTCGTGCGCTTCTTGAACAGCTACCAGGCCGTAGCCCCACTGACTATCGGCGAGCTGTGGGCCTGGCCGAGCATGCTGAAACTAGCCCTTATCGAGAACCTGCGGCGGCTCGCAGAGGAAACGCTCGAAGCCCGGGAGGCCGTCCGCGCCGCCAACGCCTACGTGGCCCGGATCGACGCCGCCGGCCAAGGGAAGCTTGCGCCGTTACCAAAGCCGTTCCACACCGCCTATGTCGTTCAGCTCCTGCAACGCCTGCGCGAGTACGGCCCCCGCCTTTCCACCGTCCGCGCGGCCGTTGACGCCCACCTTTCCGCCCAGCAGATGACCTCCGAGGACGCGATCCGGAGCGAGCATCAGCGCCAAGCCGCGGCCCAGGTCTCGGTGGCGAACGCCATCACGAGCCTTCGTCTCTGCTCCACCCTCGACTGGAGCCAGTATTTCGAGGCCGTCAGCCTGATCGAGCAAGTGCTGCAGCGCGACCCCGCCGGTGCGTATCCCGGCATGGACTTCCTGAGCCGCGACCGCTATCGCCAGGCCGTGGAGGAGCTGTCCGAGCCCACAGGAGAGGCACAGATGCGGGTGGCTCTGCGGGCGGTCGAGAGCGCTCGCCAGGCCGCGGAGAGCGGACAGGCAGCGGACATCGCCGCCCACGTCGGCCACCACCTCATCGGCAGGGGCCGGCGCGACCTCGAGCTGGACATCGCCTACCGTCCACGTTTCCGCCGCCGGGCGCGCCGTTTCCTCTTCGCGCAGGCGACCGCTGTCTACCTCGGGTTGATCGGTCTCGTGACGGCCCTCCTGCTGAGCCTCGGGATCAGCTACGTTCATGGACAGGGTGGATCGCCCTGGGTGTCGGCGGGCGCCGCGCTTCCTCTGTTACTGCTGGCCAGCGAGGTGGCCATCGCCTTCGTCCAGCGCTTAGCCGCTCGTTGGGCACCGCCGCGACGCCTTCCCCGCCTCGACTTCCCGGCCGGGATTCCCGAGAACGCGCAGACCATTGTGGTCGTGCCCACGCTCCTCACGAGCGTCCCCACGGTGACCGGGCTTATCGAGCACATCGAGGTGCTGGCACTCGGGAACCTCGACCCGCGCATCCATTTCGCACTCCTCAGCGACTTTGCTGACGCCCCCGCGCGCGAGATGCCGGAGGACGAAGCGATCCTCTCCGCGGCCCGGGCCGGGATCGACGGTCTGAATGCCCGGTTCGGCGAAGAGCGCAGCGGCCGCTTTTTCCTGTTTCATCGCGTGCGGCAGTGGAACCCGAAGGAGAGCGTGTGGATGGGCTGGGAGCGCAAGCGCGGGAAGCTCGAGGAGTTTAACGCCTTGCTGCGCGGGGCCACAGACACGAGCTTCTCTGTGCAGGTCGGTGACGTGGGGATCCTGCCCAGCGTCCGTTACTGCCTCACCCTCGACTCCGACACACGCCTACCGCGGGACGCCGCGAAGAAGCTGGTCGGCATCATCGCCCATCCCTTGAACCGTCCCCGCTTCGACGCCCGTCTCGGCCGCGTGACCGAGGGCTACGGGATTCTGCAGCCCCGGGTCAGCGTGACGATGGCGAGCGCTGCCGGGTCGCTCTTCGCCCGCCTCTACGCCGGCCACACCGGCGTCGACCCCTATACCACCGCGGTGTCGGACACCTACCAGGACCTCTTCGGCGAAGGGATCTTCACAGGCAAGGGGCTTTACGATGTAGACGCCTTTATGGCCGCCCTCGATGGGCGCGTGCCCGAGAACGCGCTTCTCTCCCACGACCTCTTCGAAGGGGTCTACGCCCGCACCGCGCTCGTCACTGACGTGGAGGTGGTCGACGACTACCCCGCGAGCGTCCTCGTGCATGCGCGGCGTCAGCACCGCTGGGTGCGTGGCGATTGGCAGATCCTCCGGTGGCTGTTCCCTTGGGTTCCAAGCCGCTCGGGCCTGACGCGCAACCGCCTCCCCCTCATTTCCCGGTGGAAGATCTTCGACAACCTGAGGCGCAGCCTCGTGGCTCCCGCGACCGTTGTCTTGCTCCTTATGGCCTGGGTGCTCCTGCCCGGAAGCCCGACGGTCTGGACGGCCGCCATCCTGGCCGCCATCGCTTTTCCAATTTATCCCCTGCTCCTGGAAATGGCCTCCGGCCCCCGGCTACAACAGCCCTGGCGCGTCTTCCTGCGCGCTCTTCTTGAAGACGGCAAGACCACCCTCGCCCAGATATCGCTGCAGGTGACGTTTCTAGCCAACCAGGCCTACGAGAGGGCCCACGCGATCGTCCTCACCCTCTTCCGTCTCGGGGCGACCCAGCGGCGGCTGCTGGAATGGGAGACCGCCGCCGCCAGCGCGGCCCGAGGGGACGGCTTGGCGAGGCGAACAAGCAGGGAGCAATTCCTGCTAGAGATGCTCGCGAGCCCAGTGGTCGCTCTCATCGGCTTCCTTCTGATCCGGGTGGTGCGCCCGGACGCGCTCCTGACCGCCATCCCGCTCCTAGCCTTGTGGGCGGCGGCGCCCCTGATCGCATATGCGCTAAGCCAGCCAGTCATCGCGAGACGAGTCGAGCCAGGAGAAGCGGACCGCGAGTTCCTCCGTCTCATCGCCCGCAACACGTGGCGATACTTCGAGGCGTTCATGGGCCCCGAGGACCACGCTCTGCCTCCGGACAACTTTCAGGAGATACCGGAACCCCGGACCGCCCATCGCACGTCGCCCACGAACATCGGCATGGGGCTGCTCGCGACCCTGGCCGCCCACGATCTCGGCTTCATCAGGACCGATGAGCTCGCCCTCAAGATCGAGGCCACGCTCACCACGATGGAAGGCCTCGAACGCTTCGAGGGTCACCTGCTCAACTGGTACGACACGCAGAGCCTGTCGCCCCTCCCGCCCCGCTACGTCTCCACCGTCGACAGTGGCAACCTTGCGGGGGCGCTCATCACCTTGGCGGAAGGGCTCCGCCAGGCGAGCCGGCAAACGCCGCCCGCTCCCGAAGCCGCTGCCCTTCCCTCAGCACACCTCCTCGACCTCGCGCGCCGGGCCGCTGCCTTCGCAGATGGCATGAGCTTTCGGTTTCTCTACGACCCGCAGCGCCGCATCCTCTCCATCGGCTATCGCCTTGCTGATGCCGAGGGGCCTGGCCGTCTGGACCCTTCCTACTACGACCTCCTGGCTTCGGAGGCGCGGGTGGCTAGCTTCATCGGCATCGCAAAGGGTGATCTCCCCGAGACGCATTGGTTCCACCTGGGACGGCTGGTCACAAGCGTGAACGGCACGCCCACTCTCCTTTCCTGGAGTGCCACCCTCTTCGAGTACTTGATGCCGGTCCTTTTCATGAAGAGCTTTCCGGGAACACTCCTCGACCAGACGTGCCGGATGGCCGTGCGGCGGCAGATCGCATATGCGACCGCTCGCGGGGTGCCCTGGGGGATCTCGGAGTCCGCCTACAACCTCGTGGACCGGTACGACAATTATCAGTACAAGGCATTCGGCGTACCGGGCCTCGGCCTAAAGCGGGGCCTGGGCGACGAGCTGGTGGTCGCTCCCTACGCCACTGGCCTCGCGGCCATGCTCGACCCGGCCGAGGCGGCCCGTAATCTACGGCGCCTGGCCAGGGAGGGGCTCGAAGGCAGCTACGGCTACTACGAGGCCATCGATTACACCCATGGCAAGACCGACGAGCCCGGGAGAGGATCGGGCCCCTCCCAGGGAGTAGTCGTGCGGGCCTTCATGGCCCATCACCAGGGGATGACTCTCGTGTCCCTGGCCAATGCCATCCTGGGCGACCCGATGGTCAAGCGCTTCCACGCCGACCCGCGCGTTCAGGCCACGGAGTTGCTGTTGCAGGAGCGGATCCCGCGCCAGGTAGCCGTGACCCAGCCGCGACCGGTCGAAGAGACGCGCGTTACCGGACCCCTGCCCGCGCTGGCCATTCGCCGCTTCCGCTCGCCACATACGCGTTTCCCGCATGCTCAGTTCCTCTCGAACGGGAATTACACCGCCGTCCTGACGAATGCGGGAGGGGGCGCCAGCTTCTGCCGGGGCCGCGCGGTCACCAGGCACCGAGAGGATTCCACCCGCGATCCCGGAAGCCACTTCCTCTACCTGCGCGACGTGCGGAGCGGCTCGGTGTGGTCGGCCGCCTTTCATCCCGTGGCGAAGGAGCCAGAGGACTACGTGGTCACGTTTCTTCCGGAGAAGGCGACCTTTCAGCGCCGTGACGACGACATCGCCACCCAGCTCGACGTCGCGGTCTCGACCGAAGACGACGTCGAGGTACGCCGTCTGGCGGTGACCAACCAAAGCGATCGCCCGCGCGAGATCGAGGTCACCAGTTACGCCGAGATCGTTCTCGCCCCGCCCGCTGATGATCTGGCCCACCCGGCGTTCGGCAAGCTGTTCGTCGAGACGGAATATCTTGCCCAGAGCGCCGCCCTTCTCTGCCATCGGCGGCCGCGCGCCCCCGATGAACCAGGCACTTGGGCGGTTCACGTGCTGAGCCTGGAAGGACGGACCCAGGGCCCCGTGGAATGGGAGACCGACCGCGCGCGCTTCCTAGGTCGTGGGCGCGGTCCCGAGGACCCCCAGGCCCTCGATGGACGCTCCCTCTCCGGCACGACCGGGATCGTGCTCGACCCTATCGTCAGCCTCCGGCAGCGCATTCGCCTCGCGCCAGGGGGCTTCATGCGGCTGTCCTTCGCGACGGGGATGGCGCCCTCCCGGGAGACGGCCTTGGCCCTCGCCCAGCGCTACCACGAGCCCAGCGCGGCGGCGCGCACCTTCGCCCTCGCCTTCGCGCATGCGCAGAGCGGCCTCCGACACCTTGGCATTTCGAGCGAAGAGGCCTTGCTCTTCGAGCGCCTGGCCTCGCGGGTCCTGTATGCCGACGGATCCCTCCGCGCGAGCCCAGAGCTTCTGGCCCGGAGCACCCTCGGCCAGGATGGTCTCTGGCCGCATGCCATTTCGGGCGATCTTCCCATCCTCCTGGTGCGGGTTGTCGAGGAGGACGACCTACCGCTGGTGCGCCAGGTTCTGCAGGCACAGGAGTACTGGCGGCTCAAGGGGTTGAGCGCCGACGTCGTGATCCTCAACGAGCACCCGGTCAGCTATCTGGACGAAATGCACGCCCAGCTCGCGGCTCTTCTCGACCATGGGCCTTGGAGAACGTGGAAGCACCGGCCCGGCGGGGCCTACCTCCTGCGCGGGGACCGCATGCCGGAGGCCGAGCGCATTCTCCTCGCCGGCGTGGCGCGCGCGGTTCTGAGCGGCGAGCGGGGTGAGCTACAGAACCAACTCGCTCGGCCCGATCCCGAATGGCCGGAGCCAGCGGAGTTCGTGCCCCCCCTTTTGCCGGCCTCGGACACTCCCTCGCCGGCGGAGATTGCCCTGCCCCCCCTCGCCTTGGCCAACGGTATGGGCGGCTTCGCCGACGACGGACGCGACTACGTGATCAGCCTCGAAACGGATCAGGAGACGCCCCTGCCTTGGGCCAACGTCATGGCCAACCCTGGGTTCGGGACCGTGGTCACGGCCTCCGGGTCGGCCTATACCTGGTCGGAGAACAGCCGCGAGAATCGCCTCACGCCCTTCGCGAACGACCCCGTGACGGACCCCACGTCCGAGGCGCTCTTTATACGCGATGATGAGACCGGAGAGGCGTGGTCACCCACACCGGGCCCGATGCCGCGTACGGGTGTGGACGGCCGCTTTCTGATCCGCCATTCCGCTGGGCTCACTCGTTTCGCCCAAGAAGGGCACGGGCTTCGGCAGGACCTCGAGGTGTTCGTAGACGCCAAGGATCCGGTGAAGTTCTCTCTGCTCACAATCACGAACGAAGGCGGAAGGGCGCGTCACGTGAGTGTCTTCGCCTACACCGAGTGGGTCCTGGGACCACCGCGAGCCGGTCAGAACACCCACGTCGTGACCGAGCTCGACAAGGAGATCAGGGTGATTCTGGCCCGGAACGCCTACAACCAGGAGTTCGCGGGGCGGGTGGCCTTCGCGCAGGCGAGCGAAACCCTAAGCTCGGCAACGGGGGACCGCATGTCCTTCCTGGGCCGCAACGGGTCCCTGGCGCGGCCGGCCGCTCTCCGCCGGGAGGCGCTGTCGGGCCGCTTCGGGGCGGGGCTCGATCCCTGCGCTGCGCTGCACATTTCCCTGGTGCTGGTCCCGGGCGAGACGCGCCGCGTCGCGTTCCTCTTGGGGCAGGGGAGGGATCTGGACCATGCCCGCGAGCTGGTTGCCCGGCATGGTGGCGTGGGGGCCGCGCAGGCCGCCCAGAAGGCCGCGCGTCAGAGCTGGGACGGCATTCTCGATACCGTCCGGGTCAGTACTCCCGACGACTCATTCGACCTCTTAATGAACCGCTGGTTGCTTTATCAGGACGTGAGCTGTCGGCTGTGGGCCCGGTCAGCTTACTATCAGCCCGGCGGCGCCTTCGGGTTCCGCGACCAGCTTCAGGACGTCATGGCCCTCTCGCTCGCCCGGCCAGATCTCTTTAGAGAACACCTGTTGCGAGCAGCAGGCCGGCAGTTCGTCGAAGGTGACGTCCAGCACTGGTGGCATGAGCCGAGCGGCCGCGGCACCCGCACTCGTTGCTCCGACGACCTGCTCTGGCTTCCTCACGCGGTTGCGCACTACGTCCGTACGACTGGCGACGCCGCCGTATTCGATGAGCCGGTCCCCTTCCTTGAGGCTCCACCGCTCGCCCCCGAAGCCCAGGACGCCTACGTTCAACCCCGCCTCTCGGTCGAGAAGGGGACGCTCTTCGAGCACTGCCTGCGCGCCATCGACCGGGGACTAACCACGGGCGCCCACGGCCTCCCCCTCATGGGGAGCGGTGACTGGAACGACGGCATGAACCGCGTAGGACGGGAGGGGCGCGGGGAGAGCACGTGGGTGGGCTTCTTCCTCCACGGCATCCTCCTCGAGTTCGGTCGGCTTTGCGAGGCCCGAGGAGACCAGCCGCGGGCCGAGCGCTACAGCGCCGAGGCCAGGCGCCTCGGGAGCATGCTCGAACAAACCTGGGACGGCGAGTGGTACCGGCGTGGTTACTACGACGACGGCACCCCCCTGGGCTCGGCGCAGAACGAGGAGTGCAAGATCGACGCGATCGTACAGTCCTGGGCGGCGCTTTCGGCGGCGGTCCCCGTGCGCTTCGCAGAGCGGGCCATGGACGCCGTCCGCACGCACCTGATTCGGCGCGGCCCGCAGGTGGTGCTGCTGCTCACCCCGCCCTTCGACCGCTCGCCGCAGGATCCGGGCTACATCAAGGGCTATCCACCCGGCGTGCGTGAGAACGGCGGCCAGTACACCCACGCCGCTCTCTGGGTCGTCATCGCCATGGCCCGGCTAGGCAGTGGGGACGAGGCGGTGGAACTCTTCCATATGCTCAATCCCATCAACCATACCAGGACCGCCGTCGACGTCGAGCGTTACCGGGCGGAGCCGTACGTCGTCGCCGGCGATGTTTATACCCACCCGGCTCACGCCGGCCGAGGGGGCTGGACGTGGTACACGGGCTCGGCGGGCTGGATGTACCGTGCGGGCCTCGAAAGCATCCTCGGGCTCCGGCGCCGTGGTTCGACCTTCGAAATGGACCCCTGCATTCCGTCCTCCTGGCCCGAATACGCGATCGTCTGGACGTTCGGCCGGACTCGCTACGAGATCACCGTTTCGAACCCGGAGCGCCAGTGCCGCGGGATCGCGGAGGCGAAACTCGACGGTGCTCCCGTCGACTCACGCGCCATTCCTCTCGTCGATGACGGCGGCACGCACCTAGTGCGGCTGGTGGTAGGAGGACTGAAGGAGCTCGGGCCGCCCGTTGGCAAGCAGGGCGCAATCACTCCCGCTTGACTCCCCAACGCCGCACTTTGTGACCCGCGGTCTTAAACCGGCGACACAAGGAGCCGCTACTCGGCAACCGGGGGCTGCCCCTCGTCGGGGCTCTCACCTCTGGCCCTAGGCTATCTGTGTTACCCTCGGCGCCCATGATCCGCCTACACGCCCTGGGCATCGCCTCTATTTGTGTCACCCTCGCGGCCTATGCGCGTGAGCAGACGCCATCCTACGACCTCGTGGTCGCCAACGGGCGCGTCTTGGATCCCGAGTCGGGACTCGACGCCGTACGCCACGTCGGGATCAGGAGGGGGAAGATCGAAGCCGTATCTGAGGCGCCGCTTGCGGGCGTTCGCGTGATAGATGCGTCCCATTGCGTCGTATCGCCGGGGTTCATCGACCTCCACGAGCACGGGCAGCAGGAGGAGTCGTATCGGCTGATGGTGCGCGACGGCGTCACATCGGCGTTCGAACTCGAGGTGGGCACACACGACGTGGCGGCCTGGTATGCCGCGCGCGAAGCCGGCCAGATCGTGAACTACGGCGTGTCGGTGGGGCACATCCCCGCCCGAATGAAGGTACTCGGGGACCCCGGTAAGGGGCTGCTGCCTGCCGGGATCGGTGGCAGCGGGACGGCCACCGACGAACAAATGGCGGCCATGGAGGCGATTCTGCGTGAGGGACTGGCCCAGGGGGCGCTCGCCATGGGATTCGGCAGCGCCTATACCCCGGGCGCGCCCATCTCGGAAATTGAACGCATGTTCCGGGTCGCGGCCGAGGGCGGCGTCTCGGCGCACATCCACATGCGCGGCGGGCTCAAAGGCCTGCAGGAGACCATTGCCGCGGCCGCCGCTGCGCACGCCCCCCTCCACATCGTGCACGTGAACTCGTCAGCGGGCGCCGAGATCGACGCGTTTCTAGCCGCGATCAAGGCCGCGCGTGAAGCCGGGCAGGACGTGACGACCGAGGCCTATCCTTATGGCGCGGGCATGACGGAGATCCAGTCGGCGCTGTTCGACGACTGGAAAACGTGGCCGGACGCACGTTTCGGATTGCACCAACTTGTGTCAACAGGCCAGCGCCTCACGCGCGCGACCTTCGGCGAGGCGCGCGCTGCCGGCGGAACGGTGATCATCCACGGGCGATCCGAAGAACAGACGCGTGCGGCCATCGTCAGCCCGCTCGCCATGATCGCCAGCGACGGATTCATCGAGAACGGCCGTGGGCACCCGCGCACGTCGGGCACGTTTGCCAAGGTGTTGGGCAAATATGTCCGGGAAGAGAGAGTGGTGCCGCTGATGGACGCCCTGCGCCGGATGACGCTCGATCCGGCCCGCCGCCTCGAGCGCCGAACGCCGGCGATGGTGAACAAGGGGCGCCTCAAGGTAGGCGCCGACGCCGACCTTACGATCTTCGATCCCGCAACAGTGATCGACCGGTCGACGTATGAAGACGCCACTATCCCATCGGCGGGCATCCCGTACGTGATCGTGGGCGGCCAGACCGTGGTCGACGACGGAAAGCTGACCGGGGCCAGGCCCGGCCGCGCGATTCGAGCGCCTCTCGGCCCGGGGCGGCCCTAGCCCCGCGCTCTAACCCGCGGATGGAGCCGACAGCCCCAAGATCTCTGCGACCCCAAGCTGTGAAGAGAGGCAGAGCCCGCGGACGACGCTCGGACGTCGACCCGGTCCAGGTCCATAGTGCGCCTCGTACGCGAGTTGTGCCATCGCCAGCGAGAATGGCTCCGGAGATCTGCCGATTTGCACTGGTCCAGGGTCCACAGGTTCACAACCAACAACACTAATCAGACTCGCCGCCCGCGAGGTCGCGCGTAAGCGATGTGGGCGCCAGTTGCTTGACCTCGAGGTACCGCCCCCAGGGGTCGACCGCGCCCGATCCAAAACCCAGGACGCGAAGTGGCACCTCCGCCACGGTTAGGTCGGTGGGACCCGAGAGCCGGTCGAGCTCGTTCCACTCGACGGGCGCGGAGACCGGCGCGCTCTCACGGGCCCGGGTGGAGTAGGCGCCGACCGCGTTGGCCCCACGCACGTTCCGCAGGTAGTCGACGTAGACCTTCCCCTTCCGATGGGCCTTGGCCATGTTTGCGGTGAAGGTCTGCGGCTCCTCTCTCGCGAGCCGCAGCGCCACCGCACGGGTGAACTCCTCGAGCTCCTCCCACCCATGCTCCGGCTGGAGGGGTACGCATACGTGCAGGCCCTTGCCCCCCGTCGTCTTCACGAAGCTCTCCAGGCCGAGCTCGGTCAGGAGAGTCCGCACGCGCCGGGCCGCCGTAGCGACACGGGAGAAGGGCAGCGCTTCGTCGGGGTCGAGATCGAAGATCACCTGATCCGGCTCCTCGAGCCGGGCCACCCGCGAGTTCCAGGGATGGATCTCGAGGATCCCGGCCTGGGCCAGGGCCACGAGCCCCGGCACCGAGTCCACGAAGAGATACTCCTCGCCCTTTCCCGGGACCGCGAAGCGCCGCACCTGTGCCGGCGTCCAGAAGCCCGGGTGCTTCTGATAGAAGGTCTCGCCGCCGACCCCGTCCGGGCACCGCACGAGGGTAAGGGGGCGGCCCGCGAGGTGTGGCAGTACCCTGTCGGCAATCGACACGTAGTACAGGGCCAAATCGAGCTTCGTAAAGCCGAGGCTTGGGTAGTAGACGCGGTCCGGATGGGTCAAGCGCACGCCGAGGAGATCGACGACCTCCTCGCCACTCGTGGCGTGCGTGCGGTTGACGTGAAGCCGCAGCGCTTCCCAGGGCCGGCCCGCGGCCACGGTGTCGACTCCGCCGCCCTCGACCGTCCCCGGACGCTCGCGCACGACGTGGCGCGCCTCCCTGTCGTCGCGAAGCCCAAGGAACACCGGCTCTCGCATCCGGCCCTCGTCCGTCCACTGCGTGAACTCGACTTGGGCCACGAGGTCGGGCTCGACCCATTGCACGCCCCGCCGCAGCGGGCCAGGGACGCCCACGAGCGGCGACGTCTCTCGCCGCCGAACATCCAACCGATGCTGCAGGTCGGCGAGCAGCCGGTCGTTGAACCCGGAGCCGACCTTGCCGGCGTACACGAGCTCCCCGTCTTCGTGAAAGCCCACGAGGAGGGCCCCGATCGACCCCCGGCCGTCAGAGGACGCCGTGAAGCCCCCGATTACAACTTCTTGACTCAGTCGGCACTTCGCCTTCCGCCAATCTCCCCCGCGCCCCTCCCGATAGGGAGCGCCAGCCCGCTTGCTCACGACCCCCTCCAGGCCCGCCTTGAGCACGTTCTCGAAGAACTCGCGGCCCATTCCGCGCACGTGATCGCTGAACCGGAAGGCTGCGGGTGCCGATTCAAGAAGGCGTCGCAGGACCTCCTTGCGCTCGTCGAGCCGCACCTCCCGGAGGTCCCAGCCGTCGAGGTGCAGGAGGTCGAAGGCGAAATAGACGAGCGGTGTCCCTCCCTCGGCGCGGCGCTGCAGGGCCTGGAAGCTCGTCGCCCCGTTGGGCAGCACCGCGGCGACCTCGCCGTCGAGGAGTGCGGTTCCCACCGGCAGGCGGCCCACGGCACGGGCGACCTGCGGGAACTCCTTCGTCCAGTCCTTCCCGTTGCGGGAGATGAGGCGCACCTCCCCCTCTTCGATTCGCGCCACGATGCGATAGCCGTCGTGCTTGATCTCGTGAAGCCAGTCGTCGCCTGCCGGCGGCGCGTCGACCACCATCGCGAGAGCCAGGGGCTGAGTCTGGGGGAGCAGCCCGCGCACGGCGCCGGCGAGGGCCGCGAGGCGGAGGGACGCGCCTCCCTGTCCCTCGGCCGGCCCGCCGAGATTCATTTGCCCGTCCGAGCCGACGACCTTCGAGTGCCAGAGACGGTCCCGCTCGGCGGCCACCTCGGCAAGCCCGCGCCCCGACTCGACGCTCTCCGGGCGCGCGCTCACGATGTCCAGCTCGGCCGCCGCCCGCGCGTGCTCGTCTTTGTCTTTGATGAGGAGCCATGCCTTGGGGTCCTCCCCCTTCATGCGTACGAGCGCCCACCTGCCGGTGAGTTTCTCACCGTGGAGGTGGAACTTCAGCTCCCCCTTCTTGAGCGCAAGACCCGGCTCGAGCACGGGGGTCCATGTTCCGCGGTCCCAGAGCACGACTGCCCCCGCGCCGTATTCGCCCTCCGGGATAACCCCTTCAAAAGAGCCGTAGGCGACCGGGTGGTCCTCGACGCGCATGGCGAGCCGCTTGTCGCGCGGGTCGTAGGATGGACCCTTCGGCACCGCCCAGCTCAGGAGGACGCCATCGAGCTCCAGCCGAAAGTCATAGTGGAGGCGCGACGCCGCATGCTTCTGAATGCAGTACGAGTTGCCCCCGGTGGAACGTGGCTCCCCGGGCGGCTCGGGGGTCTTGGAGAAGTCGCGCTTCTTCTTGTAGTCCTCAAGCGCCATCCAGGGATAGCTTACGCCAGCTGCCACTGGAGAGGGCCCGTTCCCTTCCTCCGAGACTCCCCAATAGAGCTCCTCGTGACTCCCACGCACAGGGTTTCTTCATGCGCGCCGAGAGCTTCTACAATTCTCGCGAGGTACATCGGCCTGGATTGCTCGAGCCGAAGAATAGGGCTTCAGCGACACCCCAGTGGTACCCCAAACCCCTGGCGTTGAGCGCTGCGTCTGTAACTTGATTTATTGGTACGTCCCATAGGGCTCGAACCTATAACCCTCGGCTCCGGAGTTATCGCGCTGGGCCAACTGGGCTTTGACCGGAACAATGGGCAGCCGTCCAGGGGCTCGGCTGCAGGAGAGTGGTCCGTTCCGGTCGACGTGTACCGACCCTGACCTTGGCATCGCCTCTGGCCAACCAGCAAGAGCCCGGCTCGGATCCGGAAGTTCTCGCTGCCCAACGACTCGTCAATCACCGCAGGTCCACGATCGAGTCCAGCAAGGCCGGAAGAAGAGGGAATCGGACGATGTCTGAGCTTGCTGCACAGAACTACTGCTCCCCCCTGATGCGAAGCACGCCGAGCCGCTTCCGTCGGGGGGGAGGTCGGGAGCGTGCAGGTAGCGGCTGACTGTGTTACACCCAATAGCGCGCGGCGGAAGAGGGCGAGCGAGCGCCGATGCCCTCCGGAGCGCGATCGGGGATCTGACATGACCAGCCAGAACGAGCGCGGCGACAACGAGGCACCGGGGGACGCGGTTCCGGCAGCGCCCGCCACTTCCAACCCCGCCTTGGCGTCGCGGTTCCAGCAGATGTTTCCGGTCCTTTCCACGGCCGAGATCGATCGCGTCCGACGTTTCGGCGAGGTCAGGCGGTTCCCGGCCGGGGAGCTGCTGTTCCAGGCAGGAGAGGCCGTCCCCGGGATGTACGTGATCCTCTCCGGCCGGGTAGCGATCCTGCCACGCGATGCGCTGGGACAAGGAGTGCCGATGGCGGCCTTCGCGCAGCTCATCGGGGCCCCGGTCGAGGAAATGACGGAGGTGGTCCCGGGCGAGGTCATAGCCGAGATCGGACAGCTTTCTGGAAGGGCGGACCTGAGCGTGTTCGACGCCAGGGCGGTCGGTGACGTCGAGGCGATCGTCGTCCCGCCTGAGGCGCTCCGAGCGCTGCTGGTCGCCGAGGCCGAGCTTGGGGAGCGCATCCTGCGCGCGCTAATCCTCCGGCGCGCTGCGCTGATCGAGATCGGTTTCGGAGGTCCGGTACTCGTCGGGGCCCTCAAGTCCCCGGATGTGACGCGGCTGTCGCACTTCCTCGAACGTAACGCGATTCCCTTCCGGGTGGTCGATCCTGATGAGGACCGGGATGCTTCGTCACTGCTCGCGCGCTTCGCCCCGAAGCCGGGGGAGCTCCCGATTGTGGTCCTGTCGGACGGCACGGTGCTCAAGAACCCGCCGAAGCAGGAGCTGGCGCAGGCCCTGGGCTTGGTGGCGACGAGCTTCCGCTCCGAACCGTACGACGTGGCCATCGTCGGCGCAGGTCCAGCCGGGCTTGCGACCGCGGTCTACGGCGCGTCTGAGGGCCTGTCCGTCCTGGTGCTGGAAGCGCACGCGTTCGGAGGACAAGCCGGCGCCAGCGCGCGGATCGAGAACTACCTGGGCTTCCCCACCGGCGTCTCGGGGCTGGCACTGATGGGACGCGCCTTCACGCAAGCGCAGAAATTCGGGGCCGAGTTCAGCCTGTCCACCGAGGTCAAGCGACTGGACTGCATTTCGGAAAGTTCAGGTCCTGATCCAGTGCACATCCTCGAGCTTGCCGATGGCCGGCGGGTCCGGGCGCGCACGGTCGTGGTCGCCACCGGCGCGCGCTATCGCCGTCCGGAGATTCCGAACCTCGCGCAGTTCGAGGGCCGCGGCGTCTCCTACTGGGCCTCACCGGTCGAGGCCCGGCTGTGCCGCGAGGAGGACGTGGCCCTCCTGGGTGGAGGAAACTCGGCGGGCCAGGCCGCGGTGTTTCTCGCAAGCCACGCGCGCCACGTGCGCGTTCTGGTGCGCGGGCCAGGCCTGTCAAGCACGATGTCACGCTACCTCATCGATCGGATCCGGGCCGCCCCGAACATCGCGCTGCTCTGCGACACCGAAGTCGTGGAGCTCCTGGGTACGCCCGACAAGGGTCTGCAAGCCGTACGGTGGCGCAACCAGCGAACCGGTGCCGAGGAACAGCACGCCATCGCCCACCTGTTCCTCTTCACCGGCGCCGATCCGGCTGCGAGCTGGCTCGCCGGCTGCGGCATCCCCCTCGACGAGAAGGGCTTCATCCGAACCGGCGCCGAGGTGGGTCCGACCGACCGAGTGCCGCTGCCGCTGGAGACCGGAGTCGAGGGGATCTTTGCCGTCGGCGACGTCCGTTGCGACTCGGTGAAGCGCGTGGGGGCGGCCATTGGGGAGGGGGCCGCGGTCGTGGCGCAGCTGCACACCTTCCTCGCCAGGCGTGGTTCTGCGCCAACCAGCGCGACGCGCGCGACGGCACCTTGATCTGCAGCTCCCCTGGCCTAGCGTGCACACAACTTTGATCCGATCTTCACGTAAGCCTTCGCCAGCGCATGCCTCGATTCGAGCGAACAGCGCGCGAAGAGTCGCCGGATCAGAGATGCCGGCGCGGGGCGGCCGCGAGGCGGTGGAAGCTGGCGGCGGTGAGTACCGTTGCACGACGCACGCTCAGAATGCGCTGGCGACTGCGCCCCGTGCCTGGGGAGATCCCGAAACGGAACGCGGTGAACCAGAAGAACGGCTTGCCCGAAACGGGCCCCCCCTCATCGCGCCTGGTATTCTTTCCCGCTGTCGAGTAGGAGGCATTCATGGGGCAAACGGCGCTGGGCCGCTCTTCGATGATGGCGCTGCTGTTCGTGGTCGGGGGCTCTGGACTCGTTTCCCCGGCGGGGGACGAGGACAAAGCCCTTTTGCGCCTAAAGGCAGCCAGTGTAGACCTGGGCAACCCCGAACACGCCAGCTTGGGGACGCTCGAGATCGGCATCGAACGATGGGCGACCGAGGAGGAGCACGACGAACTCCTTGATACCCTGATCGAGAAGGGCAGCGCAGCACTCCTTTCCGCCCTTCAGGAAATTAAGCCCCGAGCTGGCTACATCCGGAGTTCGATTCGCCCTGCCTGGGACATTCAATATGCCCGCGAGACACCATTAGGTGACGGGGGGCGGCGCATCATCATCGCTACCGATCGCCCGCTGGGCTTCCGGGAGCTGCGGAACTCAGCAGTGTACGAGTTTACGCTAGCCGAGATCCGACTGACCAAGGAGGGAAAGGGTGTGGGCAAGCTCGCCACTGCGGCCAAGGTCAGCTGGAACAAGGACACTCGGTCGGTGGAAATCGAAAACTACAACAATGAGCCAGTGCGCCTAACTGACGTCAAGGTGCTTGGGAAGAGGTAGTGCGGGTCAAAGCTCAAGGATTCATACAGCTAGGTCGGGTCGCGGGTGGAATGGCGGGAACCCTGGGCGTTGTGCCCCGCACGAAGCCTGGGGCAACGGCCCGGCTACGGCTCGTCAGCTAGCTCAGGGCCTTCGCGGTGTGCCTTCTGCGAGGCCACTGATGCCCTTGTCTCTCTGGAGGTCGGCGGCCAGGTCCCGAGCGAGACCGTCAGGAAGGCCAGCGGACCCGCGACGGTCCTCTGCCGACTTGCCAGTCATCGGCCGACAGACTCTGAACACCCGGCGAAAATAGAGATCGCCGAGCGATTGTGGGGCGCCAGAGGGGCGCGCGTAAGTGTGCATGGCTGTTGACTTCCGCGCAGCTTCAGCGGCGTGTCGTGTGCATGCGAGGGCGAGAGCCCGAGTGTGCCGCCGCCCTCGAAGCTGATCCTCGGTATTGGGCTGGTTAGGGGATGGCAGACCAACCGGCGAGCATGATCGAGGCTTATCGTCGCTTCTTGGGTGGCGAACTGCCCCTCGAGGAAGCAGCCCATCTGCTCAGGCGGCACGCCCGGTTTTGGCCGGCCGAGGCTGGGAGCCTGAAGGTCGACGCATTGGATGACGCGGAGCGGGAGAAGGCAGAGCAGCTCTTCTAGCGAGGCGATCCAACCCATCCTTGCTTCCTTCCTGGCCAGGGAGGTCGATGGCGAGGCCGCTGCCCGCCAGCTTGCTCCTCTGGTTTTGCCCGTGGGAGTCTTCACTCTGAACCTCCGCTTGCCGACCGGACAGGCAGTCTGTTCTATCTCGTGCAGTGGTTGTGGCACAGGTTGCCGCCCCATGACCCACCCAATGATGGTCCCGTTGACAACAATCTCATCTGACTGGGGCGGAGGTAACTGGCAGCCGTCGAATGCGATCTGCACCTGACGAGGTCCGGCGCGGTCGTGCGACGCGGCCCTAAGCAGTTGATCTCGATAGGCTTGAAGGAGTAGCGGCGTGGGAAGGCCCGTGAACCCAGCAGGCCCGCTTATCCGGCGGTACGAGCACAACCACTTCCATGGCTTTGTGGTGGCGGCGAAGCGGGCAGGCATACGGTGGGTGAAGTACTTCTCGGACAAGTCGCACGGCGCTGCTGCGGCTCTCAGGCGGGCACGGGAGTATCGCCGAGCCCTCCTGGACCTGCTCCCATGGCTTGCCAAGGTAAAGCGGCGGTACGTGCTGAACCGGACTGGCGTCATCGGGGTATCGCGGATCAAAGAGCGTGCCCGTTCGGGAAGACGCTTCGTGCGCTTTGTCGCCGTGTGGCCTACGCGGAACGGTCGCCCGCGGAAGACGAGCTTCCCTGTGGCACTTTACGGCGAGGCCGACGCCCGCCGCCGGGCTGTCAAGGCGCGGCGAACCGGCCTCGCGGAGCTGTTGCGTCCGCGAGGAGAGTGAGAGCCATCGAAGAGGTGGGTCTTGGCGGAGCAGGCAATGGAGCCTAGCAGCTCAACCCGGTGTTGGAGACGACCTGGACCGGAAAAGCGGACCAGATCTGGCGCCCATCCCGCCGAGAATTTGTCCCCGGCTTGTCCCCGAATGACACGCAGGAAAGCCAATCCCGCTAAATTGTTGATTCTATGGTGCGCCCGGTAAGGCTCGAACTTACAACCTTCGGCTCCGGAGGCCGGGAGAGTGGCGAGTTGTAAAGGTTGAGCCAGTTTCGGTGAGCGGCCCA
>DATMML010000044.1 GCA_035570235.1 Vicinamibacteria bacterium
AGGATCGGCGACCGCCTCCGGATAGGCTCCGCGGAGTTCGCGGTCACGCAGCCCCGCATGCCCTGCTACAAGCTCGGGGCGCGTTTTGGCCGCGAGGACATGGTCAAGCGCTTCCTGGCCAGCGGTCGCACGGGCTTCTACCTGGCGGTGCTCGGTGAAGGCGAGGTGGGGAGCGGCGACCCCATCGCGTTCACGGCCCGGGACGATAACAACGTGACGGTGGCCGACATCACGGCTCTCTATACCCGCGCTGCCGACAACCAGAGCCTTCTCCAGCGCGCGGTCGCGCTGCCCTCCCTTCCCGAGGGTTGGCGGGACTATCTTCGCAAGCGCCTTTGGGAGCCCGACGCCTGATGGCTCGCACCAAAGGACACCGCCGGGGGCGTTTGGGTTGACGAGTCGACGACCCCAGGCTTGGTGCCACTCTCCCAATGATAGCGTCGGGTGTCATGCCCTATTCCGCTCTCGCATTGTGAGTTCAAGCACAAGGTTGCGATCCTCTCCGTGCTATTAGGAACTACGCACTCGGGCCCAGCTCTCTCAGGCTGGTCCATCAGGAGGGACCACTCATGCCAAATCGTCGCGGGCTCGTCGCTGCTGTCATCGGAATGTCGGTCATCCTTTTCTCCGCGCTCCCTCTCCTGGCCGGCTCGATCAGCATGGGACCACAGGCCATGGAAGGCGACCTCAAGGTAAGTCCCGGCACCGTCCTCATGGCCGGATACGATTTTACGATCCCGGGATCCCATCCCGCGAACACCGTGCAGTTCGTGAAGGCCTCCGTGACGTTTCAGGCTCAGTGCGTTTCGGGCACGGGCGGGGGGACAATCGTCGTGTTCCTCTCCGGTGACTCCATCACCGTGCCTCAGAACAGCAGTGGCTGGTTCCCCAGCGGAGACCAGAGTAGCCCCTTGGTCTACCAGGGGTCCGTGGCCGTGCCCGATCTTTGCAAGGGTGGGCTGGTGAGGCTCCAGAACGGAGGGACGTTCTCAGCAGATCTCCAAGCGAGCGACACCACGCAGTCGGTGCATGTGCGGTGGCACTACAGCGCAAACGGGAGTTCCGGCTCCTGGAGTGGGACCGCGAGCTTCAGGCCTGGCCCGCTCCAGGGAGGCAGCTAGCGGTGGCTCGGGGCGGCCCGGCGGTCGCGCAGGAACCTGGACGTCCAAAATTACCCGCGGGGGGGAGATCTCTGGCGCCTAGAACTTGTCCGAGCCGAGCGCCCGCCGCCTCCTCCATCGCCCCGCGGTGACTCTGGCTCACTCTTCGTCCTTCGTCGCCGTTCACGGAGTCGCACGGGCACTCCTGCGTACGGGGATCGAGCAAACTCCCGATAAGGACGAGCAGGACCGGAACCAAGCCAATGACGCTCGAGCGCAGAGACGCTTTCCGGGACCCGGCTCTCGTCCCCGTTGCCTTCTCCCTCGGGTTCGAGCCGAGAGCGGATCCAGGCCGTCAAGCGAGCGCGCGTCTTTATGGTCAGGGGTAGGGAATGGGGGCTCGCCATTAGCGGCGTGAGCGAGGGCGGCCACGGCCGACCGCACCCACGGGTTGGGCCGCCCGTTTTCGGGCCCCCCTTCGCGGACCGGGGACCGCGCGGCTCGGAGGCAGGTAGTGGAACCGGACCAGGTATACGCTCTCGCCGCTACCGTGCTTCGCGATCTTGAGGAGGTCGACCACGCCTTTGAAACCGGACTCCCGCGCCAGCCCGGGGGTGATGTCCGCGTAGCTCATGGGCAGGATCGAATCCACCTCGATCTCACCCTCGTCCATGCGGTAGCGGCGGCCGGCCGTGACGTGGGGGCGCTTCCAGATCCGGACGCTGGACGTGATTCGGCCGCTACGAACGCCTTCGCGCAGGCGTTTCGTGAATATCAAGGGTAGACCCCGCTCCTGGTCCAGGAAGGCAGGGCCGGCCCCCCCTTCAAGGCTCTTAGCGGGCGGAGCGGGTCCGGAACGGGGACCCGCTCGCGGCAGATTCCAGAGTTGCGGGCGGTTTGCTACCGGTCGCGGTCGTGCTCCCAGTGGCGGCGGTCATGCTCCCGCTCGTAGTAGTGGCGCTCGGGCTCGCGGTGGGCGCGGTACTCGCGAAGGTAGCGGGGCTCCTCGTTGTAGGTCCGCCAGCCTCGGCCGTCCCGATAATGCCAGCGGCTCCCGTACCAGTACGCGGCGTGCCCCTCGTAGTAGACGGGTCTGGCCGTAGCGATGTACCAGGCGGGGGGAAAGACCTGAATCTCGATCCCCGCCCGGGCCGGCGTGGAAGCCAGGCAGGAAGCGACCACCGCGCCCGCCAACGTCGTCACGAGTCTTCGGTTCATAGGACCCTCACTTTGCGGAAGGGGCCGGCTTGTAGTTCCCATGCTCGCGCAGCTCCGCGGCGAGTTTCGTGCGTTGATCCGGCGTCAGCAGGGGTGTCACGGTCTCGTAGAAGACGGCCATCCGTGTCGCGCCGCGGCTCGCCAGGTTGCCGTTCGCGTTCGACGAGACGACTTTGGCATCGTAGGGGTCGCCCGCGAACGCGGTGGCGAACGCCTTCACGTGCGCTTCCGCTTTCTGGGGGTCGAACTTGGCGGAACCCCCGGCCAGCGCGGTCTGAAGGGCGGCCGAGATCTTAGTGACCTGGTCCGGCGTCAGGGACACCTCCTCCGTCAGCCGGGCCAGCCGCCCGCCGTGCTCCCGCCCGCCGGGCTCGGCGTCGTGATTGACCTGACGCCAGACCTCCCAGTGGGCCTCGACCTTGTCGGCGAGGGCCGCGCGCTCGGACGGAGAGAGGATGGCGTGGAGCTTGTTCAGAGTGTCGAGGCTCGCCCCCTGCACGGCGTCTGCGGCCGCGGTCAGCTTCGCGATGGCGGCATCCACCTTGGCCGTGTCTACGGTGCCGGCGGCGATGCCGTCGGCCAGCGTGAGCAGGAGGCTCTTTTCCGTCTCCCGCGCGGCCGCCATTTGGGCGTGGAGGTCGCTCTGGAGCTTCTCGATCTGGGGACGCTTCGCATCGTCCACGCCCAGGGTGTCGAGGCTCATCGCGATGAACTTAGTGACGCCGCCGTGATGGTGGTGCCGGTGGTGTTCCTTCAACTCCGAACCCGCTTGGTCCTCGGCCGGGGACGCGCTCGGGTTGGGTGCGGCCCCCGGGGTTGGAGAGGGTGCTTGGGCATAAGCCGCAGCCACGGTAAAGAAACCGGCGACCATTGCCACTCCCGTCGGTCTGAGGAATCTCATGTGCACTCCCAGCAAAAGGTCCGCAAACACCTGGCGTCTCCGTCGCTTCCCGACGGCCGACCCTCAAAGCCTAGACCGGCTGTGCTGCGTTTTCAACACGCTTTGGTCCGCCTCCTCGCCCCGCATCCGGGCCATCAAGCCTGGCCCGCGCGGTCACCCGAGTTCAGGGCCGGAATTGCTGGGCCATATCGCGCCTCCGGGCTCGAGGGGCGGGAGGCGGGGGCCGTCCGACGGCCGCAAGGCCCTGCGCTTCGGCCTGGGGGAGGCTAGAGGACGCTGACCCGGGGCAAGCCCAGGCTCTCGCGGGCTCGCTGGCGCAGATAGCGGCGCACGGCGTCCTCGAGGGAGGCGGGATCGACTTTTTCGCGGTGGCGCTCTGCGGCCCGTTCGGCTTCCGCGCGCAGGCGGGCTCCCTCCGCGGAGGGCAGAGAGTCGAGCGCGGCCGCGGCCACGTCGTTGTCGATCTCCCGGAGCTTGACCCGCAGGTAGTCCCAGTTGGGGCGAGAGGCCACCGCCACCAGGTCCTGCACCTCCACGATCTTTTGGAGGGGAAGGGCAAAGCCGGCTCGGGGCAGCTCGAGGAGGCGCTCGCGAAGGGCGGCCAGGACTTCCCCGACCTCGCTCAAGGGAACGCGCTCCGCGGCGGGCCCGGGGGGGACCGGCCGCGGCCCCGCGGTCGCCATGTCCTCCACCTGGTGCCGGCAGTAGGCAAGCGAGCTCACTTGGGGATTGCCCTCGAAGGCCCGGTCGATGGCCACGAGGACGGTGGCCAGGGGGACCCCCGCCTGGTGCCAGCCCTTGGCGAGGGCGAAGTCCCGGGGGCTGAGCGCGTGATCGCGCCCCCGGAGCGTCCGCATGTGGGCTTCGATGGCCTCCACGTAAGCCTCGAGGTCGGAGGGAGGGCTCACCGGGGCACCACGTCGAACTGCTCCTGGTGGAGGAGGGGGTCCCCCTGGACGGAGAGCTCCCCCCCCACCAGACCCTGGAGGTCGCGCAGGACCGCGGCTTCGTCCCCGGCCAGGGCCCGCGCCACCTCCGGGTTCACGCGCAGCAGCAAGGGCTGGCCGCGCATGTCGGGGGCCAGCTTCTTGACCTCATCGTAGATCTCGGAGCAGACGGTGGCCACGCTCTTGATCATCCCGCTCCCCGTGCAGTAGGGACAGGTCTGGCAGAGCAGGCGCTCCAGCGACTGCTTCACGCGCTTCCGGGTCAGGATCACCAGGCCGAACTCGTTAACGGAGAGCACCTTGGAGGGCGAGCGGTCCTTGCGGAGCTCCTGCTCGAGGGCGGCCATGACCCTCTGCCGGCTCTTGCGCTCCTCCATGTCGATGAAGTCCACCACGATGATTCCCCCCAGATCGCGCAGGCGGATCTGACGCACGATCTCGCGCACCGCGTCCAGGTTGGCCCGGAGGAGGGTGTCCTCCAGCGTCTTCTTCCCCACGTAGCGGCCGGTGTTCACGTCGATGGCGACCAGGGCCTCGGTCTGGTTGATCACGATGTAGCCGCCGGAAGGGAGCCAGACCTTGGAGCGGAGGGCCCGCTCCAGCTCGGGGGCGACCCCGTGCTCCTCCAGGATGTTCTGGGGGGTGTCGTAGAGCCGCACCCGGGGGCCCAGCTCGGGCTGGAGCAGGTTCACAAGGTCGAGCGTGCGCTGGAACTCCCGCTCGCTGTCCAGGCGGATGGAGGCGATGTCGCCGGAGAGCAGGTCGCGCAGGAGCCGCTGCACGAGCGAGAGCTCGCGGTGGAGAAGGGCGGGGGCGGCCTCGCGGGTGGCCAGGGCCCGCGCCTCGTCCCAGGTCCGGGCCAGGTACAGGCCGTCCCGCTCGAAGTCCTCCGGACTTCGCCCCTGGCCCGCGGTGCGGGCGATGAGGCCTCCGCCCCCCCGCTCCTGCCGGATCTGCTTGAGGAGGCCCTTCAGACGGCGGCGCTCCTCCTCGTCCACGATCTTTCGCGACACCCCCACGTGCTCCACGGTGGGCATGAGCACGAGGTAGCGGCCGGGAAGGGAGACGTGGGAGGTGATGCGGGCGCCCTTGGTGCCCAGCGGTTCCTTCATCACCTGGACCAGAATCTCCTGACCCTCGCGCAGCCGATCCTCTATGGGGGCGTGGCGGTTGCCGGTCTCGGCCGGGGCCTGCTCCTCGGGGGTGAGCAGGTTCTCGGGCAGCTCCTCGAGGACATCGTCCGCGTGAAGGAAGGCGTCGCGCTCGAGGCCCAGGTCCACGAAGGCCGACTGCATGCCAGGCAGGACCCGGGTGACGCGGCCCTTGTAGATGTTGCCGACGATCCCTCGGTGCGCCTCCCGCTCGATGAAAAGCTCGGAGACGACGCCGTCCTCAAGGAGGGCGACCTTCGTCTCCTGCGGCGTGCTGCTGACGATCAGGTCCCTGGTCATGGAAGGTCCCATCCATGAGCCTTCCCGCCCCCTGCGCCAAGCCCTCCCGGCTCCTCCGGGAGGGGGCGGGCGTCCTCAGCACGGGTCCGGTCCCGGACGCGCCAGCGGGTGAGGGAATGGCTCGAAGGGGGTCCCTCCTCCGCGAGCGGCGGAGGGCAGGGATCCCCGGAAGCGGCGCGGGGGCCGCGAAAGAAGTCTTAGGAGAGAGGGTACAAGGGCCCCGCCGGGCGGCCCTGGGCGCGTCGGGCGAGAGGGGAGCTCAGTTGGCGAAGCGCCGCATGCGGACATTCAGAATGAGACCAACGGCGAGAAGAGAAGAAAGGATGGACGAGCCGCCATAGCTCATGAGGGGGAGGGGCAAGCCCTTGACGGGCAAGAGCCCCGCCACCATGGCGACATTGTACACGACCTGGAAGGCGAAGGTGGCCGCGATGCCCGCGGCCAGGAAGGCACCCACCCGGTCGCGGGCGAGCTGGGCCGTCTCCAGCATTCGCCACAGGAGCAGGAGGTAGAGGGCGAGGACGGTGAGGACGCCCACGAAGCCCATCTCCTCGGCCAGGACGGAGAACACGAAGTCGGTGTGGCGGGCGGGCAGGTAGCCGAGCTGGGCCTGGCTGCCCTGCTGGTAGCCCTTGCCCAGCAGGCCGCCCGAGCCGACCGCGATCTGGGACTGGATCTTCTGGTAGCCCGCCCCCTTGGGGTCGAGGCTCGGATCCAGGAAGGTGTAGATGCGGGTCTTCTGGTAGTCCTTGAGGGCGAACTGCCAGCCCAGCCCGCCCACCATGAGGAGGACCACGAACAGGGCCAGCACCGCCTTCATGCGGAGCCCGGCCAGGAAGGCCACGCTCAGGAAGAGGGGGATCAGGCAGAAGGCGGTGCCGAGGTCGGGCTCGGCGGCGATGAGCAGGGCGAGCAACCCCACCGCCGCCCCCGGACCCAGGACATCCCGGAGACCCAAGGTCTCCGATCTCGACTCCGCGAAGACCTTGGCCACGAAGAGGGCAGCCACCAGCTTGACGAGCTCGGAGGGCTGGAGCTGGATCGATCCGTGGAACGACCCGAGCGAGATCCACCGGCGCGTGGCCGCGATCCGGGGCCCGAAGAACAGGACGTAGACGAGCGCGCCCACGGCCAGCAGGTAGAGGGGCACCGCGCGGTCGGCCAGGCGTCGGTAGTCCACGAGCAGGGAGATCAGGAGGCAGGGGATGCCGATGCCGACCAGGTAGAGCTGCTTCAGATACAGCCCCGAGCCATGCCCGGAGTGAGCGGCGGAGAGGATGGTGAGCACCCCGAGGCCGCTCAAGAGAAGCGTCACCCCCAGAAGGACCCAGTCCACGTTGACGAGCAGCCGCCGGTCGATGGCCATGCCGGGATCAGTCCTCGGTCTCGACGTCGGTGACGCCCGCCGCCACCGGACCGCCGGGGGCGTGCAGGCCGAAGAAAGCGGCCAGGATCTCGTGGGCTACGGGTGCGGCGGCCTCGCCTCCGCTCCCCCCGTGCTCCACCAGCACCGCGAGCGCGATCCGCGGGTTGTCGGCGGGGGCGAAGGCCACGAACCACCCGTGGGGGAGGATGCCGGCCAAGGTGGGAGTCTTCTCGAGCCGGGACTTGGCCACCACCTGAGCGGAGCCGGTCTTGCCGCAGACCTCGATGTTTGGCAGGCGCGCCCGCCCTCCCGTGCCTTCCGCCACCACCGCGGCCATGCCCGAGCGCACGACTTGGAGGACCTGGGGCTTGAATCCCAGGTCGAGGGGGGCCTCCCCCGACACCGGCTGCCCTCCCCGCGACCGCACGAGGTGGGGACGCACCAGCTTCCCGCCGTTGGCGATGATGGCGGCCAGACGCGCCATCTGCAGGGGGGTGACGTTGACCTGACCCTGACCGATGGAGACCGAGACCGTCTCCCCCCCGTACCAGGGGGCCTTCTGGGTGCGGAGCTTCCACTCCGGGCTGGGGATGAGCCCGCCCGCTTCGTAGGGCAGGTCGATGCCGGTGGGGGCGCCGAGACCCATCCGCTTGGCGTAGGCGGCGATGCGGTTGATCTCCAGCCGCATCCCCACCTGGTAGAAGAAGACGTTGCAGGACTGGGCCAGGGCCCGGTGGACGTCCATCACTCCGTGGCCGGAGGCCTTGCTGCAGCGGAAGACGGTGTTGTAGACGGAGAGGTAGCCGGGACAATAGAAGGTGGTGTCGGGAGAGATGATCCCCTCCTCGAGGGCGGCCGTGGCCATCACCAGCTTGAAGGTGCTGCCCGGGGAGTACTGGCCCTGGATCACCCGGTTAATGAGCGGGGTCCCGGGGTCGGTGCTGAGGCGGCCCCAGAGGGCGGGGTCGATGCCGGTGGTGAACTTGTTGGGGTCGTAGGCAGGGGTGGAGGTCATGGCCAGGATCTCCCCCGTCTGGGGATCGAGCGCCACCGCGCTCCCCGCCCGGCCCGCGAAGGCGCGGTCCATGGCCGCCTGGAGGTGGCTGTCCAGGGTGAGGGTGAGGCTGGGCCCGTCCACCGGGGACCGGCGCTCGGCCTCCGCCACCTCCAGGCCCCGGCTGTTCACGATCACGCGCCGGAAGCCGTCCCTGCCCATGAGGCTCCGGTTGTACTGGGACTCGAGCCCGGCCTGGCCGACGAGGGCACCCTGGGCCAGGTCCCCGAACTCCGGGGACTGGAGCTGGCGCTCCGTGACCTCCCCCACCCGGCCGAGGGCGTGGGCGGCGGCCGCGGCCAGGGGATAGGAGCGCAGGGGTACGACCTCCACGCTGACCGCGCGGAGCTCCGGCCGCCGCGCCTCCAGGGCGGCCACGTCGGCGAGGGGGGCGTCCGTTTTCACTACCACCGGACGGAAGGGGGCGCGGCGCACGAGGCGCTCGCGGAGCTGGGCCTCCCCCATCCCCAGCGTCCGCCCCAGCCGGGCCACCGTGCCGTCCAGGTCCTCCGCGTCCTCGGGGGTGAGGAGCACGTTGAAGGAGGGGCGGTTCTCCACCAGCACCCGGCCGTTGCGGTCGAGGAGGGGGCCGCGGGGAGCGGCCAGGGTCAGCGTGCGGCTGCGGTTGTTCTCGGCCAGGGTGCGGAAGTACTTCCCCCGGACCACCTGGAGGGTCCAGAAGTGGATGATGAGGAGGACGATGAGCCCCGCCACCAGCGACTGGAGGATGCCTACCCGCGTCTGCACCACCCGGAGGTCTTCGTAGATCCTCACGCCCGCCCCTCCCGGGGAAGGCGGCGGTCCAGGAACTCGAAGAGGGCGACCCCCACCACCGCGTTCACGGTGGCGCGGGTCGCGAGACCCAGCGGACTGAGATCGAGCGTCCGCACGTCGAAAACCGCGGTCCACCACTGGAAGACGAGCGCGTCGGCCAGGGTGGTGACGAGGAGGACGAGGGCGCGCGCTCCGGGGCCGATGAGGAGAAAGCGGGCCCCCGCCATCCCCACCCCGAAGCCCACCAGGATCTTGGTGAGGGCGGAGAAGCCGAGCACGGTGCCCCCGAAATGCACGTCCTGGACCCAGCCCGCGGCCATGCCCGCGAGCATGCCATGGGTCTCGCCCTCCGTGAGCGCGCAGTAGACGAGGACGAGCAGGAAGGGGTCGAAGACGCGGGCCTGCCCGGGCAGGAGCTGGGTGAGGGCGGACTGAACGAGGAGCGCGCCCAGGATGGCGAGGGCCGTCCAGAACATCCTCATCGCACCGCCTCGTTAGGGAGGGCTTCTTCCTGGCTCCCGCGCACGACCAGAACCTCCTCCAGCTGCTCGAAGCGAGCGGAGGGCTCGACCAGGACCTCCTTGAAGAGGGAGCCCGGACTCACGAAGCGCACGCGGCCCACGACCAGGCCCTTGGGGTAGATCCGATCCTGGCCGGAGGTCACCACCACGTCCCCCACCACCACGTCTGCCAGTTCCGGCACGTACTTCATCAAGAGGTCGCCCGAGCTGGACTCGGCGAAGCCCACCTGGCCCGCCACCACGCCCTTCACCCGGCTGCGCTCGATCAAGACCCCCGCCCCGCTGTCCCGGTCTTGAAGAAGCTGGACCCTGGCCGAGCGGGGTCCCACCCAGATCACCCGGCCCACCACTCCGGTCGGGCTCAGCACCGGAGCCTCCAGGGCCACCCCCGCCTCCCGGCCCCTGTTGATGGTGATGCTCCGGAACCAGGGCATGCCCTCCCGGGCCACGACTTCGGCCACGATCGTCTTGTGGGGAAGGAGTTCCCGAAGCCCGAGGAGCTCGCGAAGGCGCTCCGCCTCCCGCGCCTTGTACTGCTTCTCCTGGAGCTGCGTCTCCAGGATGGAGAGCCTCTCCTGCAGACGCTCGTTCTTCTCGCGCACGCCCCTAAGGTCGACGTAACCGCTCCAGGACCGCTCCACCCCCCGCACCGCCGCCGCCACCGCTTCCTGGAAGGGGGAGAGCACCGCGAACACCATGCGCTGGAGGAGCGAGGCCCCGCTCCCCCCGTCCACCTGGTGACTGATCACGACCAGGTGCAGAAGGACGAGGCCCACCAGAATGAAGCCGCTTTTGCGCGCGTCGATGATGAGCCCGGCCATGGCCGCCCCGTCAGTCCAGACTGATCTTCCTCAGGAGGTCGAAGTCGGACAGCATCTTACCCGTACCCAGGACCACGCTGGAGAGGGGGTCCTCGGCCACGGAAACGGGCAGCCCCGTCTCCTCGCGCAGGAGCTTGTCCAGGTTCTTGAGCAGGCTCCCCCCTCCGGTGAGGACGATCCCCCGATCCACGATGTCCGCGGAGAGCTCGGGGGGCGTGCGCTCGAGGGCCACCCGCACCGCGTTCACGATCAGGCTGATGGGCTCGGCGAGGGCCTCCCGGATCTCGGCGTCGGTGATGGTCAGGGTCTTGGGGATGCCCTCGATGAGGTCACGGCCCTTGATCTCCATGGTCACCGGCTCGTCCAGGGGAAACGCGCTGCCGATCTCCAGCTTGATCTGCTCGGCCGTGCGCTCGCCGATGAGCAGGTTGTACTTCTTCTTGGTGTACTGGATGATGGCCTCGTCCATCTCGTTCCCCGCCACCCGCACCGACTTCGAGTACACGATCCCGGCCAGGGAGATGACCGCGATGTCGGTGGTTCCGCCCCCGATGTCCACCACCATGTTCCCGCTGGGCTCGGTGATGGGGAGGCCGGCCCCGATGGCGGCGGCCATGGCCTGGTCCACGAGATAGACCTCGGAGGCCTTGGCCTTGAGGGCGGAGTCCTTGACCGCCCGCTTCTCGACCTGGGTCACCTCGGAGGGGATGCCGATGATGATCCGCGGGCGCACGAGGGTGTTGCGGTTGTGGGCCCGCCGGATGAAGTAGCTGAGCATCTTCTCCGTTATCTCGAAGTCGGCGATGACCCCGTCCTTCATGGGACGGATGGCCACGATGTTGCCGGGGGTGCGGCCAAGCATCTCCTTGGCGTCCTTCCCCACCGCCTCTACCTTCCCGGTGACGCGGTTCACGGCCACGATGGATGGCTCCGAGACCACTACCCCCTTGCCCTTGGCGTACACGAGGGTGTTGGCGGTGCCCAGGTCGATAGCGAGGTCGCTCGACAAGAAGCTCAAGTTGAAGAGAGAGCGCAAGTTCATGGTTCTGGATGATTCTCCTATTTCGGTTGCTGGGCCTTGCTAGACCGCCACCTCGATGCCGTTCTTGTCCCGCTCCTTCACCCGGTACATGGCCTGGTCCGCCTTCTGGATCAGCCCTTCGGGGGTGAGCGCGTGGTCGGGGTAGGAAGCAATCCCGAAGGAAGCCGAGATTTGGGCGGAGAGGCCCTGAGAGGCCAGGAAGTGATGCTCCTCGATGGCCTTGCGGAGCCTCTCCGCGATGACGAGAGCCCCCGAGGGGGGGGTCTCGGGCAGCACCACCACGAACTCGTCACCCCCGTAGCGGGCCAGGATGTCGGACTCCCGGACGGCCAGGGCGAGGATGGTCCCCACCTCGGCCAGGGTGCCCGAGCCCGCGAGGTGGCCGTACTGGTCGTTGATCCCCTTGAAGCCGTCCAGGTCCAGGAAGATCACGCTGAGCGGGATGCCGTGCCGCTTGCAGCGCTTGATCTCGCGCCCGATGTACAGGTTCAGGTAGCGGGAATTGAAGAGCTTGGTCAAGTCGTCCGTGATCGTGAGCTGCTCCGTGCGCTGAAAGAGGATGGCATTTTCGATCGCGATCGCGCAGGGCTCGACCAGGGTCAGAAGCACCTCGAGGTCGGTGTTGGTGAACCGCCCGCCCAGCCGGTTGATGATCTCCACCACCCCGATTGTGCGTCCCCGGGAGATGAGGGGGGCGCAGAGGATGGAGCGGGTCTCGAACTGGGTCTTGCTGTCGAACCTCCGGGAGAAGCGGGGGTCCTTGGTGGTGTCGTTCACGATGGCGGGCTTTCCCGTCTGAGCCACCCAGCCCGCCACCCCCTCCCCGATCTTCACCCGGAAGGCGGAGACGTCTTTGCCCTTGGCCCCCAGGGCCAGCTCGAAGGCCAGCTCCTGCTTCTCCTCGTCCACCATCAGCATGGACCAGGCCTCGGAGGGGATGAGCTGCTGGATCTTGGCCATGATCAGCTCGATCACCTTCCGGGGCTCCAGGATGGAGTTGGCCGTCTTCACGATGTCGCTCAGGATGGCCAGTCGCTGGGCCGTCTTCTTGAGGGCCAGGCCGAGATCGCGCTGCCCGGCGGGGTTCCCCCGCGAGCCCGCGGACTCCAGGTGCGCGAGCACGGCCGCGGCCGGGGGGTCGCCGGCGCGCCAGCAGAGGAGCTGGAAGTCCAGGCCCAGGCGTTCGGCCTCGCGCAGGGCGCGCCCACTCGGGGCCCGGCAGAGGCCCCCCACCGGTTTGCGGGGGAGGGCGCGCCGAACCGTGCGCACCGCGGCCGGGCGCAAATGCGGCCCGACCTCGACCAGAGCCCCGTCGAAGCCGCGGAGATCCGGAAGGCGCGCCCCGCGGGCGGGGAGGGGGAAGAACTCGTAGGCCAGGCCCCGGGTGGGCGCGGGCTTCAGCTTGCGCCGGAGCGCGGAGCCGCCGAAGACCGCAACCCGCGCCATCGCTAGAACGGCACCACAAGGGGTCGCTTCTGCTCGTTGACCCCGCCATTGATCCCGGTCGCGCGGAAGACCACCAGCTGCTTGCCCCCTTCCAGGGTGATGAACTCGTTGAAGGAGCCGTCCGTCTGAACGTCCACCCGCTGGCCGTTCACGGTCAGAGAGGCGCCCGGCTCCGTCTTCCCCTTCACCTGGAGGATGTTCCCGCGGGGCTCTAGGGGGTCGATGATGAGGGCCGGGGGAGGCCCGCCGGTCAGGATCCCTCGGGGCCGCGTCACCGCGAAGCGCGCGAACTCCGAGAAGCTCCCCTCCACCCCCTCCTTGTCCACCGCCGCCACCTTCCAATAGTAGGTCCCCACGTCCAGACCCCGCAGCTCCATGGAGCCGCTCTGCCAGTTCTTGCGGTCCACCACCGGCCGGCTGAAGGCGGGCGCGTAGTCCACGAGCACGTGGTAGGAGACCGCCCCCGCCACCGCCTTCCAGGCCAGGAGGGTGGTGGCGGAGGGGGGATTCGGATAGGAGATCTCGGCCTGGTGGGGAGGGGCGAGGAGGATGGGGATGCCGGGCAGAGTGATCTTGGGCCCGAGTTTGCCCGCCGCGTCCACCCGTACCCCCGTGTTCGCGGCCAGTTCGATCTTCTCGCCCGTGCGGCTCTCCGCCCGGGCCGTCCCCTTGAAGATCTTGATCCCGCTGTCCCCCGAGTCCTGCACGAGGATGTTGCCCGCGGAATCGTCTCCCGCGGTCGTGCGCACGGTGGGGGTGGAGAAGACGGCCGCGCTGCCGGGCACGTTCCGGGGCACGGTTTGGAAGTTCACCTCCCCGGAGGAGATCCTGGCCGCCACAACTCGCCTCTTGGAGGCCGGATCCTCGGAGGTCTCCTCGATGGCGAGGAGGCTGTCCGCGCGCACATGGAAGACGGTGCCGTCGAAGAAGCGGATCTCAGCCGAGGCCCCGGAGCCGGTGCGCACGAGGTCGGCCTTGTTGAGGACGATGTTCCGGTCTGCGCTCACCCACTGGAGGGTCCCCGCCACCCGGACCTGGACGCTGCCGTCGATGTTGGTGAAGCGGGCGGAGGTCGAAACCGGGGGGACGCTCGCGGGGGGGGCGTGAGGGTTCTGACTGGCGTAGTAGAAGTAGCCGCCGCCCGCGATCACGACGACTACGCTGGCCGCAATGTAGATGCTCCGGTAGGAGACCGTGAACCAGTCGATGAGGTCGTCTTTGGGGCGGGACGGCTTACCCTTGTCTGGCGCCATGCAGGCGGTCGGCGGGTTGCTTCAAGTGGCTCCCCCGGCTCCTCAAATTCCTTCAGCCCAAGTGACTTAGGGGCGGGCAAGAGTATAGTGCAAGCGGACAGTGGGCGCAAAGACCCGCCCCCCGGGTTGCGGGGCGATCCCCCTCGAGAATAAAATCGAGGTTTTCTGGATATCTCCCCGAGGAGATCCTGGAAACGGAGACGACATGGTTCTCGGCTTCATGAGACGTTACTTGTGGTTCTTCAAATGGTTCCTGGTCATCGTCGTCGCTTCCTTCATCTGGTTCTACATCCCGGCCCTGACCGGAAGCGGCATAGACCGCGGCACCCCCGGTGAGGTGCTGGCCAAGGTTGGCGGGCTCCCCATCACGGTCGGGGAATACCAGAAGACCTACCAGCGTCAGCGCCAGTTCTACGAGCGCATCTATCAGGGGCGGCTCGACCCCGCCGCCCTGCGCCGGCTGGGCCTGGAAGAGCAGACCTTCGACAGCCTGGTCCTCGAACGGGTGACGCTCCTGGAGGCGAAGCGGCTGGGCCTCTCCGTGCCCGATGAGGCCCTGGCCAAGACCATCGCCTCCTCCCCGGAATTCCAGGAGAACGGACGCTTTCTGGGCGGGGAGGAGATCAGGCGCACGCTCGATCTCAAGGGAGTGAGCGTCGAGGAGTTCGAGGGGGCGCTCCGGGGCTCGCTGCTCCGGGAGAAGCTCGAAGCGCTGGTCACGGACGGGGTGGGGGTGACGGACAAGGAGGTGGAGCGAGAGTTCCGCCGCCGGAACGAGCAGATCAAAGCGGAATACGTGCTGGTGGACGCAGCCCGGTTCCGCCCCCAGGTGGCGGTGGACGACGAGCAAGTGAAGGCGCGCTTCGAGGCCAAGCGCGAGTCCTACCGCTTCCCCGAGCGGCGGGTGGTGTCCTACATCCTGCTCGACGGGGAGGCGCTCCGGCCGCAGGTCACGGTCACGGAGCGGGATCTCGGTCTCTACTACCAGGACCACCGCGACGAGTTCAAGCAGGAGGAGGAGACCTGCGCCCACCACATCCTGATCAAGGTGAAGTCGAGCCCGGGGGCCAAGGAGGGCCATTCCGACGCGGAGGCGAAAAAGATCGCGGAGACCGTCCGGGACCGCCTCACGGCGGGAGAGGAATTCGAAGCCTTAGCCAAGAAGATGTCCGAGGACCCCGGCTCGGCCTCCACGGGTGGAGACCTGGGGTGCTTCCCGCGTGGGCGCATGGTCCCCGCTTTCGACTCGGCCGTTTTCCAGATGGAGGCAGGCCAGACTTCCGACCTCGTGAAGACCCCGTTCGGCTACCACATCATCCGCGTGACCTCGCGGAAAGAGGAGACGGTTCTCCCCCTGATCCAGGTGAAAGACCGCGTCCGGCAGATCCTGACCAGCCAGCGCGTGGAGGCCCTCGCCTCCCAGAAGGCGGAGGCCATCGCGGGCACGCTGGCCCGCGGAAAGAGCCTGGAGGTCGCGGCCCGCGAGCAGGCCTTGACCGTGCAAAAGAGCATTCCTCTCGCGCGGGGAGAGACCCCCGACCCGCTCGCCTCCCCCTCCCTCTCGGCCCGTGTCTTCGAGATGAAGGTTGGAGACATCGAGAAGGAAGGCTTCTCCCTTCCCCGGGGCGCCGCCTTCATCGCTCTCGCCGAGGTGCAGCCCTCCCGGCTTCCCGAGCTCAAGGAGGTGGAAGCCAAGGTGAAGGCCGACCTGATCGAGGAGAAGGCCCTGGACAAGGCCGGGCTCCAGGCCGCGGAGATCAAGGCCAAGGCCGCGGGCGTGGGCCTGGAGAAGGCGGCGGCGGCGGCCGGCCTGGTCCGCAAGGAGACACCCTCCCTCACCGGCCGCGGCATGCCCCTGGGGGACCTCGGCTCGGGGGCGGCCCTGGACGACGTGGCCTTCGCGCTGCCCGAGAAGACGCTCTCCGACCCCGTCCGCGTGGCCGCGGGCTATGCGGTCGTGCGCGTGCTCGAGAAGAAGACCTTCGACCCCGCGGCTTTCGCGGAGCAGAGGGCGTCCCTGGAGGAGTCCCTGCGGCAGGACAAGCGCAACCAGCTCTTCCAAGACTACATGGGCCAGGCCCGACAGCGCTTCCCTCTGGAGCGCCGAGGCGAGGCTTTCAAGCGCGTGGTGCTAGGCCAGGGGGGCTAGAGCCGGTAGAATAAGCCTGAGCCCATGCACGTCGAGATACGCCAGTCGGGCGACGTCGTGATCGTCGATCTGAAGGGAAAGCTGTCGGCGGGGCTCGGTGATCAGATCCTCCGCGACACCATCGACGAGCTCCTGGCCGAGGACAAGCGGAAGATCCTGCTCAACCTCTCCGAGGTCTCGTTCCTGGACAGCGCGGGCGTGGGGGAGCTGGTGGCGGGCCTGCGCACCGCCCGGCGATTCGGAGCGGAGCTGAAGCTCCTGAACCAGAGCCCGCGCGTCCACTCCACCCTCTACATGGCCCGCCTGCTCCCGATCTTCGAGGTCTACGCCGAGGAGACTGAGGCCCTGAGGGGCTTCGGCCCGAACTGACGCCCCCGGGGGTCATTCCTCGTCTTCGTCGGCGAGCCTCACGCTGACGGGATCCAGGGAGACGACCTTCAGCTCAATCGAGCACTGCGGACAGGACGTGTTTTCTCCCACGTCCAGATCGTAACCGTCCAACTCCAGGTCCGACTCGCATTCCGGGCAGCGGGTCATAATTGTGGGCGTCCTCGCTTCGGGATTTAGACGTCGTCCAACCGCATCGCGCAGAACAAGTCCGCGCCTTACCTCCCTCTCGTCACCACGTAGCGGGCCAAGTCCCGGAGGGGCTGGGCCCGGGAGCCGAACCCCGCCAGGGCCTCCTGAGCGGTCGCGATCAGTTCGCGCGCGAGATCACGGGCCCCCTCCACCCCCGAGAAAGACACGAAGGTGGTCTTCTTCAAGTCCTTTCCCACGTCCTTGCCGGCCTCCGCCTCCACCCCCCCGACGTCGATCAAATCGTCCACGATCTGGAACGCCAGGCCCAGGTTCTTGGCGTAACTAATGATGGCCGCGCGCTCCCCGGGTCGGGCGGCCAGGGCCCCCAGGGCGGCCGCGGCCGTGAAGAGGGCCCCCGTCTTGCGGCTGTGGATGAACTCGAGGGTGGGAAAGTCGATGGTCCGGTCGGTCCCGGCCAGGTCCTGGGCCTGACCCGCGATCATGCCCTCGAGGCCCACGGCGTGGGCGAGATCCCGGGCGACCGCGGCCCGCGTTTCCGCCCCCGGCCCCCCTGGCCAGCCCTCGGCCAGGATGGCAAAGGCGCGGTTCTGGAGGGCGAAGGCGGCCAGGATGGCGGTGGCCTCTCCATGGACGATGTGGCAGGCGGGGCGGCCGCGCCGGGAGCTCGCATCGTCCATGGAGGGCAGGTCATCCAGGATCAGGCTTGCGGTGTGGACCATCTCGATCGCACAGGCCGGGGGCAGCACCTGGTCGATGTCGCCGCGGAGCACTTCCGCCACGAGCAGAGACAGGATGGGCCGCAGACGCTTGGCGGGGCCGAAGAGGCTGTGCTCGATGGCGGCCGCCACTCCGGGTGCGTGGCCCGCTTGGTGGAGCCGGCGGAGCGCCGCTTCCACTTGAAGGCGCCGCTCCTCCAGAGTGGCTTCGAGGACGACGAATTCCGAGATCACGGAGCCAGCCATGCGCGCGCCGGTCACAGCGCGGAGAGCGCCTCCAAGACCTGGTCCTGGTGGCCATCCACCCGCACCCTGGGAAAGACCTTGCGCACCACCCCTTCCCCGTCAATGACGAACGTGGAACGGATCATTCCCTGGACTCTCTTCCCGTACATCAGCTTCTCGCCGAAGGCCCCGTACTTCTTTGCCACCGCCCGGTCGGGGTCGGCAAGGAGCGGAAAGTTCAGCTTGTACTTGGTCTTGAACTTTTGGTGGGAGAGGAGAGAGTCGCCGGAGACCCCGAGCACCACCGCCCCCCTTTTCTTGATCAGGGTCTGGGCGTCGCGGAAGCCACAAGCCTCCCTCGTGCAGCCGGGGGTGTCGTCCTTGGGGTAGAAATAGAGAACGACGGTCTTGCCACGCAGGTCGGAGAGACTCACCTCTCCTCCCTCCGAGGAGGCGAGCCGGAAGTCAGGGGCTTTCCGCCCTTCCTTTATCATGCCGTCCCGCCTCCCACGCCTTTCGCGGCATCTTACCCCCCGGTCTCAGTACCTGCCAAGCCCGGGCCCGCCGCGCGCGTGGGCGAGCACCGGCCGCGACTCCCCGGCGTCACCCCCGGAGTCCGCCCGAAACCCCCGGAGGGGATAGGCGTCCCCCCCGGGACCGACGCCCGGCCCGGTGGGCGGGACGCAAACGCAAGGGAAGCGGAGAGAGGCCCGCCCGAGCGTCACGTCGAGGACGCCGACTCCGAGGTAAGATCCGCTCCGTGGACTATCGCGAGGCGGGCGTCGACATCACGGCCGCGGACGCGGCCAAAGCCCGAATCAAGGCCCTGGCCCGGGGCACCTTCAACCCCTCCGTGCTGTCCGAGATCGGGTCCTTCGGCGGGATGTTCCGGCCCGACCTCGCGCGCTACCAAGAGCCGGTGCTGGTGGCGTCGACGGACGGAGTGGGGACGAAGATCCAGGTGGCCCGGGCCGCGGAAATCCACGACACCGTGGGCTACGACCTGGTGGCCCATTGCGTGAACGACATCCTGGTCCAGGGAGCCCTTCCTCTCTTCTTCCTCGACTACATCGCCCTCGGGACGATGGACCCCGAGCGGGTGGAGGCGATCGTGAAGGGCTTCGTCCGCGGCTGCGCCGAGTTCGGCTGCCCCCTGCTGGGGGGCGAGACCGCGGAGATGCCGGGCACCTACGCCCCCGGAGACTACGACCTGGCCGGCTTCATCGTGGGCGTGGTGGAGAGGAGCCGAGCCCTGACCGGCGAGCGGGTGCGGGAGGGGGACACCCTCCTGGGGCTGCCCTCGGCCGGACTCCACACCAACGGCTACTCCCTCGCTCGCAAGGTCCTCTTCGACCAGCTCGGCCATGATGTGCACACTCGCCTCCCCGCGCTGGGGACGAGCGTGGCGGAGGCCCTGCTCGCTCCCCATCGCGGGTATGTGGCCGCGCTGGAACCGCTCCTGGAGCGGGACAAGATCCACGCTCTCGCCCACATCACGGGGGGCGGCTTTCCGGGCAACATTCCGCGCGTTCTGCCCGCCGGCCTCGGGGTTCGGGTTCGCCTGGGCTCCTGGGAGGTACCTCCCCTCTTCCGCGTCATCCAGGCAGGAGGGAGCGTGCCTGAGGAGGAGATGTTCCGCACCTTCAACATGGGCATCGGCATGGTGGTGATCGTGGGCCCCGAGGATCTCCACCACGTCGAGCACTCCCTCGAGCGCCGGGGCGAGACGACCTTCGTGATCGGCTCCGTGATCCGGGGGTCGGGGGTCGTCTTCGAGTGAAGAAGGTCGGCGTGCTCGTCAGCGGCCGCGGCTCCAACCTCCAGGCCTTGATCGACGCCGCGAGCGCGGGTGCCCTGGGGGGCGAGGTGGCGGTGGTGATCTCCAACGTGGCCTCGGCCCCCGCCCTGGAGCGCGCCCACGAGGCGGGCATTCCCGCGCTCTTTCGGGACCACCGCGTGCGGGCGCGCGAAGCCTTTGACGCCGAGCTGGCCGAGATCCTTCACGGGCATGCGGTGGATCTCGTTTGCCTCGGCGGCTACATGCGCCTGCTCTCGCCCGGCTTCATCCGCGCCTTCCCCGGGCGGGTGGTCAACGTGCACCCTTCCCTCCTTCCCGCCTTCCCCGGCCGGGAGGCCCAGCGGCAGGCCTTTGAGCACGGGGTGAAGATCACCGGGGCCACCGTCCATCTCGTCGATGAGGGCTTGGACTCGGGGCCCATCCTGCTCCAGGAGGCGGTGCCCGTCTTCGCGTCCGACTCCGTGGAGGGCCTCTCCGCGCGGATTCTCCTGGCCGAGCACCGTATCTACCCGCGGGCGGTCAGGGTCCTGCTCGAGGGGCGCTACCGGATGGAGGGTCGGCGGGTGGTCGTGGAGGCGGAAGCATGAACCCGAGCGAGGCCGTCGCCCACCTCACGAAGGGGTGCGTGGACGTGGTGACCCCGGACGCGCTCAAGGCCAAGCTCGCTCTCGGCCGGCCCCTGACCGTCAAGGTCGGCTTTGACCCCACCGCTCCCGACCTCCATCTCGGCCACACCGTTCTCATGCGCAAGATGCGGCACTTCCAGGACCTGGGCCACCGCGTGGTCTTTGTGATCGGGGACTTCACGGGCATGATCGGGGATCCCACCGGTCGCTCCAAGATCCGCCCTCCC
>DATMML010000045.1 GCA_035570235.1 Vicinamibacteria bacterium
CCCCTTCCGAATCCTTCGAACGCCAGCGACGTGGGTTCACATGACAACCGATTGACCCGAAGCAGGTTGCGTCTCAAGCGCGGCATGCCTCGAGCACTCCCAATGCGGAAGAACCGGTTTGGCAGCAGGCCGACAGGCGCCCTCGAGCAGATCCAATCTCTCCTGGGCCACGCCTCCGTCCAGACGACCGAACGCTACCTGGGGGGGAAGCAAGAGCTCCAAGTCGCGGTCAATGACAAGTTGGGGGTGGGACTCCGCTAAGCCGGGGATGTTAGGTGCGACCGGAACGAGCCTCGAAAGAACCAGGAATCAGCGTGCATCGACTCCGCCACCTTTGGCACGGAAAACAAGGGGAGGCCACGCTCAGCATTCAATTGGGCTGTCCGGATAGTGCCAGGGCCTTGGTATTGGGGGCCGCCCCAACCCGGTGGCGGCGGGGGGAGTAGGGGTGGTGCCGGCATCTTTCACCAGGAGTCTCCATCGAAAGATCAGGCTCGAGGAAATACCATACTTTCGAGCTACGAACGAGGCGCTCGCTCCCGGCTCCCTCCGCCTCCGGAGAGTCGTAACTGCGCCTTTGAACAAGTAACCGCTTGAACCGTTTCCTTGGTTCTATCCATAGACATGGTGGTATCCCTAGTGCTCCAATTGGAGCGTCCAGGGCTGTCCGGTCGAAACGGAGGCAACTCCACAGGCTCGTTGCCGGAAATGGGTAGTGAAGGAGGCAGTAACCATGGAGCTGAACGGCGCGTACGAAGCTCTCCATAACCTGCGTCCTGTGTTTTGGGGCCTGGCAAGCGGTACCCGCCTGCGATCGTCTCTTGTGGTCCTCTTTATTGCCTTCGCTTGTTCCGCCTTCCAGCCCGCACCGCTGAAGAAGCCCGTGCCGCGAGCCACCCCTCCTCCCGCGCCTGTGCTGGAAGGGGTTGTCGAAGGGCCCGACACCAAGCCTGTGGAGAAGGCTTTGGTTGCAGCACAGACTGCCTCGGACCCCTCCGCAACGGCTGTCAGCACCTACACCGACGCCAACGGCGCATTCCGGCTTTCTCTGAAGAGCCGCGGCCCATATACGGTGCGTATTGAAGCACCGGGCTTGGCGGGTCGCACGCTTGAGAGAGTCCGACCGGGTTCGCGGCTCGTGGTCGCGCTGCAAAAAGGCGGCGTCCTCCAGGGAACAGTGCGCGACGGTTCCACAGGCCTACCGGTTCGCTGGGCGCGCGTAGAGGGGCGCGACAACCGCGCCTTGTCGCTGCCCTGGGTTCCCCACGCGGGCATTGTTCAGACAATTGCAGACGCTTTCGGGAAGTTCCGATTAGAGGGCTTGGCCGTGGGTCTGCAAACGGTAACGGCTAGCGCCCGGGGCTACAGCCGCGCGTGGCGGACATGCTTCAAGCTTGGCATCACCGTCGACCTCTACCTATTCCCAGGGTCGTCCGTGTCTGGCACCATCTGGGATAGCGGCAACCGTCCCGTGATAGGTGCGCTGGTGTCAACCGAGCCCGAACCACCGCGTGTGGGAGGGCATACCCCCGCGGAGGTGACGGACGCTAAGGGTCGATTTGAGCTTCTCGGCCTGGAACCGGGGACCTATCGTCTGGTGGTCCGCCACCAGAAATTCGCCCCCACGGTCGTCAATGACATCACTGTTGCTGGGCAAGTCGATGCACAGACAGACGTCATTTTAGGCCGCGGCGTGCCGATCACAGGCCGGCTCCTGGACGGGGCGGCCCGGCCCGCCCGCGGACGCATCCGTGTAGTCCGTCTCGACGGTAGGGACCCGCCAAGCGCACTGGACGACGTGCTGAGCGCCGAAGCCGATTCCGACGGCCGCTTTCGACTCGGGCCCATACCTCCCGGCGAACATGCTTTGACTATCACCACCCGCGGTTTCGCCCCCAAGCGCGTCGAGGCGCATGTCAGCGAGGCACGCGGGGTCGACCTGGGCGACATCCTGCTTGAGACAGGGCTGGCGATCCGGGGGCGGGTGAAGGACAGATCTGGCCAACTCGTGGTGGATGCTTCTATCCAGGCCTTCCAGCCATGGCCACTGTTCGAGCAGAAAGTGGAGACACGCTCAGAAGCTGATGGCTCGTTCGTCTTGGCCGGTTTGAATCCCGGGACCTACCGCGTCTCTATTGTTGCGCCAGGGTATGGTCAGGTTGAGCGCTCGGTAGAAGTCGGTGCCGAAAGGCTGGAAGTGATCTTGCGGCCGGCGGGCTCGATCGTGGGCGAGGTGATCGACGAGACCGGCCGCCCCATTGAGGCCTTCCGCGTGTCCGTACGCAGCACGGCCGCCGAAGTGGGCGCTGTCCTGCTCGGAGGACCCGCCCCCTCCAGGAACGTGGCCAGCCCGGACGGACGGTTCACGTTGGAGGATTTGGCGGAGGGGACCTACGTTCTCTCCGTCAGTGCCCCGGAGCGCGTGATGGGAACTGCATCCGGCGTCAAGGTGACGCAGGGTGGCCTGACCGACGTCGGCCGGATCCGCCTCGTCGCGGGCGGGACCATACGAGGTATCGTCGTCGATGTGGGCGGTACGCCCATCCCGGGCGCTGCCATCACGGTGCGAGGGTCGGGTCGCGACCTCCTTGCCTTCGGAATAGGCCCGCTGCCGATTACTGACACGGCCGGGGGCTTCGAGATTAAGGGCGCCCCCGTGGACACGGTAAGCGTAACTGCCAGCCATCCAGACTTTGCGGAAGGGCGCGTGTGGGGGGTCGAAGTGGACCCCGCAAAGGGTCCTGCGGAAGTGAAAATCGTGCTGTCGCACGGCGGGCGTATCGAAGGCTCGCTGCGGAAACGAGATGGCACAGGGGTGCCCGGCGCGATGGTACAGCTTGCGCCTCTCGAGCCCGGCGGGGACGCCCTCTCCACGGGTCCGAAGATAGTGGCTACGCGGAGGGATGGATCGTTTTCCTTTGCGCACACGCCAGTGGGTCGGGCTCGGGTCATGGTTATGATGGGCTCCGCCGGTCGCTTCAGCAGCGAGCAGACGCAAGAGGTTGATGTTCACGAGGGAGACACCACACTTGTCGAGTTCGTCTCCCAGGAAATCCTGGTCTCGGGGCGCGTCACGCGCGCGGGCGCGCCCGCCCCAGGGATGCGGGTAACCTTCCGTGCCCAACGCAACTCCTCCGCGATCCTCTTGTTCAGCGCGGGGGCTGACGTTTCCGCGCCCGCGGAGGGGCCGGCATATCTGACTGCGGTGAGCCAGGAGGATGGGAGCTACGAGCTCTTGATCGACCAGTCGGGTAAGGCAGGTGTCACGGTAGCGACACTCGACGGCAGAGTGGGCTTCCCCATGCGTACCGTGGAGATCCCCGACGTGGATGCGTACGTGCTCGAACTCAACTACGCCGCCGCGCCGATCGCAGGAATTGTTCTGGACAAAGAGACGGACCAGCCCATTGCCCATGCCAGTGTCTTCGCGAGTCCCCAAAGGCCGGCGGCCGGTGTGGGCGGGGCAGCTGGTGACACTGGACCGGACGGCCGCTTCCTTCTGGAGCTCGATCCCGGGGAGTACCAGGTGGGGGCTGCGGCAGGAGAGCAAGGGTACGGTCAAGCCCAGACGGAGGTCTCGGTCCAGGCGGACGGGGCGCCCGAGGTCAGGTTGGCGCTGTCGCGCGGCCTGACGCTTTCCGGCAAGGTTGTAGACGCCGGGGGTCGTGGAGTCGGTGGCGTCATCGTCACCGCGGCACCGGAAGAGGGTCCCGGTTCCTCGGGCTTCGCCCAGACGCCGCCCGACGGTCATTTCAAGATCGAAGGTCTGAGTCTGGCGCCTCACAGTGTGGTCGCCCGCTCGGACCTTGGCTCATTCGCGGTTCGGGGCGGTGTGACGCCCGGGGAGACAGAATTAGTCCTAACCCTGCGGCCCGGCGGGCGTGTCCGCATTCAGGTCGTGGGCCCGGCTGGCAAGCCGTTAGAGGGGGCCGTTGCGCGCGTGGCACAAGTCGATGGAGTGATCGTGCAAACGGACGCCCGGTGGACTGACGCGCAGGGCATGACCGAGATCGTGGCCCCGGCGGGAGCCGTGGAAGTCCTCATCACCAAGGACAGGCTCGAGGGGAGAGCTAACGTGGACGTCAGCCCCGGCACCGTCGCCAGCAGTCAGGTCGCGCTGGCCGAGCGCGTTGGAGGAAAGCTCTGAGAATCGCCCTGCCACGGAATAACGCTCGTCCACAGGGAGCCAGAGGCACCGGGATACGTACTGGCGAGAGAGAAGTCTTGTTGCGTTCGCTAGCGTGGCCCTCCTGGCCGGCTCGGGGTCGTGGCCTCCTGCTCAGATCGGCCATGGTGGGCTACCCACTCTAACGCGCGGAGCGAGGACGGTTAGCCAACCTTGCCTGGGCGGACAAGGAGTGGCCCCTGAGCTTCCCTGTTCGCCGACATCAGTCGGCGGGGCGCACTGTATAGGCGTCATAAAAAACGAACAAGGACAAAGGGGGCGTGGTTTCCTTCTGTGAGTTCGTGGGGCCTGGTGGTAGCAAGTCGAAGGAAAGAGTCAAACTGGAGATCCCTGTCTGCGGTAGGGCGATCAACCGAGACAGTGTCACCTGACCACTTCCCTTGGAGACGGAAGCGATTGGTTCAGTGCCTCCAGTTGACAGTTGGTTCAGAGCTTGGTCCTCAACGCCGAACTGAACAGCCCCCGAATCGGCAGAAGCCAAGCTATAGGAAAGAGTCGCCGTGAGCGTGATCGTCTGACCGCGTTGGAGTGTGGTTCCGAGCGGTGGGCTGATGGTTACGAGTGTCAGCGAGTCTCCACCCGTTGGCCGTGGCCCTGTTGGCCCGTAACCGCACGAGGCCAGGAGCATGACACTTGCCCCTGGGATAAAGGACCTCCTCATTTGTCACCCTCCAGACCGAAAGGCCGGTCAAGCTACACGCTGGCCCCTCACAGAAATGCTATCCCACAGCACTCTTGGTTAAGCATAAGAAATCCCATGAGTCCGGCGGCACACAGAACTCGGTGCAATGATCAACAGCGTGGTTCATGCGAACGCGTATCTCTCAAGCAGCCGAAATCACTGTGTCATGATCGACCGGCGGTGCGAAAGATCAGTCGCAGAAGTAGCAGCCCCACGTCTTGTAGCCGTTGACGCATATGTTGCCGTATGAGTCGTAGTAGCATGAACCGTGGATGTAATTCACCTGGCAGGGGTGCCCTGGTGAGCAGGTCACATACTGATTCAATACTTGGGACAACCCATTAGTGACGTCGGTGCAGGTCCCGGTAGTACACCCATAGGCTAAGCCAGTATCGTATTGGCCATAGCACTGACAAGGTCCGTCGGGACTTGGACCTGTGTGGCTTGCCCTATGGGCGCTGCTCGATGAAGGCAGCTGCCCCTTCGAGAGCATACCGTACTCGAACGAGACTCGACCCTCGGGACGTGCTGAGATGGCTTTTTGAGCAAGGCTTGGACGGCCTTCTAGCCCGACCAACAGCAGCAACACGATGCAGAACTTCACAATCCTTGTGCCCATGGTCTCTCCCTCGGTAATAGCTGTGGTGTACCTTGCCTAAAGCACAGAACCGCTGTGCCGCGACCCATTCTGGCGCCCGGGTTTTGCAATTGAGTCAAGGTGTGGAAATGATTGATCCACAAGCCCTGAGGGCGCTCTGTAGCTCCTCGGGATTCGTCTCCAAACCTCATTTCACGGTGAAACAGTAACGTTTTCATCGGGTTGCAAGCACCTGAGCCCGAGCAGACGCCCTTGCTGGAGGGGGAACCTGAGAGCCTGTAGCATAGGACGACGGGCCTAGTCAAGCACAAAACGCGGATAGCGGGAATACGGGATCGCTGCGAAGTCGCAAAATCGACAACGAGGCTGTCGGTCAGTCTGGGACCAGAAGGGCTCGTGTCGCTGTCGAGCTCCTGAGAAAAGAGTTGTCAAGAAAAAACCTCCACTATGCGCCCGCGGCGTGATTGCAAACGGGCGACCCTCCTGCCGTGGCGATGGCAGTCAAATCCCGGAAAGGCACTGAAAACAAAGAAAGAGACAGTCCGGGATTCAAGGGCTGTGCGACCGTGGCGGTCGAGGCTGTGAAGCACGTATTCTTTCTTTGGAGCGATTCTCAGCAAGCGCAGCTAGCCGATTCAGCATTCAGGAATCGGCTCCCAAGCGAGTGTTCGAAGGGAAATAAAGATGATCGCATCACGACGGTTGATTCGAGTTGGGCGCGGTTCGACGTCCTTCCTACTCGGTGTACTCGCTTCAGTTTGTTGTTTGTCGGCTCAAACCGATTCTGGCGTGGCAAACCCTGCGACGCAAGAAAAAGCTGCCGAGCACGACGGGTTGCATGACTTCGACCCGCTTGTAGGCCACTGGACGTATCACTTGAAGCGCAGGCCGCATCCCCTCACTGGATCGAACAGCTGGGTAGAGTATGAGGGCACAGGTATCTGCCGGAGGATCTGGGACGGCGCAGAAATCGACCAGGCCGCATTCGACGGACCAAATGGACACATCGAAGGTTTTGTCGTTCGCATGTACACCGCCGATTCGCACCAGTGGCGACTCTACTGGACGAGTCGCAAATCGGGTGTTTTCGACCCGCCGCAGGTCGGCGAATTTAAGAATGGGCGTGGGGAGTTCTTGGCGCGCGATACGCTCAATGGCAAACCCATCCTGGTTCGATTCGAGTGGACGAGGCTAAACACCGAGTCGCCCCACTTTGAGCAGTCCTATTCCGAGGATGAAGGCAAGACTTGGGAAGTGAACTGGATTACGGAGCAGAAACGAACCAGCGATAAACCATGAGGATACGGTCCGAGCTCGAATAACTACCGCCAATTCTGCAATGATAGGATTTCGGCGAGGAGCCTGCCAGAGTCTTAAGGCAGCCCGGGGTTCAACTTCCGTGCGACACGTGATCTTTACGTTCGCTACCGCCCTCGGTCCGGCTGCCAACGCTCAGCAACCTGCCGCGATACCAGATGTCGAGCTGCACGAAGACCCCGGACTGAGAGGGTTGAACCCCTCTTCTTGTACTTAAGGTGCGGACTGGGAGAAGGGCAATGTACATAAACCCCGAACAGATCGCCGCCTGGAAGTCGTGTGTTTACCGACCGTGCGGTTGATTCTTGTACCAAAACCCCGGATGCGATTTCGCGCGCGAAGCGTCCGGGGTTAAGGTGCAAAAGTCCGGGCGTTAAGTACAAACCGGTTTGTAGCTAACGTGTGGAATGTCGTTGAAACTAAGAGGATGGTCAGTTCGGGGGTAAAGGGTTCTTCCGCACTCTCTGTGTTCATGCTAAGCGTATGCGATGGGGCAAGCTACTGATGCACTGAAGCTTACGCTGCCCGCGCCGACGCGGCTGGTCCTGGAGGGCGTAGAGCGGACGTCGGCCGGCCTCGCCATTCGAGTTCACAAGGGCCTTAGTGCTGGACAGCGTGTCGTCGGCCATTCCCGGAGGGCCTACTCGAAAGCCCTCGACAACTTCCTGGCCTTCCTCGGGCCCCGTCCCTTCACCCGTGCGTCCCTCCAGGAATTCCGGTCCAACATGGAATCCCTCGGCCTCGCTCCCTCCAGCGGCTGCGCGCTCCGCCGGGGCGAGCTCGCCGGCCTCACCGTCCCCGACCTCCAACAGCGGGACGGCCGGGCGGTGTTCGTCGATATCTCCGGCAAGGGCGGTCGGATTCGGAGGTCCGCGTCCCCGACTGGGTCGATAGCGCCCTTCGGGCGTGGCTGCAGGCGGCCGGGATCACCGAGGGCCGGATCTTCCGGGCCGTCACCCGGTGGGGGAGTGTAGTGGGGGAGAAGCTCTCCACCACGGCCGTCCTCGGGATCGTGGCCGAGTACGCGTCCGGCCTCGATCTGGAGCTCTCGCCCCACGCTCTGCACCGGACCTGCGCGCGACTCTGCCGGGTTTCCGGCGGCGCCCTTGAGCAAATCCAATTCCTTCTGGGGCACGCCTCCGTCCAAACGACCGAGCGCTACCTCGCCGGGGAAGCAGGATCTTCAGGTGGCCGTGAACGACAAGCTTCCCTTGGACTTGGGTCGGCCCAGCGTCACCAAGCAGGCAGGCATGTCGACCGCTACGTGACGCCAGAGAACGAATTTGTAACCGGAGCACGACGAGTTCGCGCCAAACGCGCACAGTTGCTCGTCCCATGGCAACAGAAAACGCTTGACTAACGCCCCGCATGCAGCCTAGAGTCCGCTCCGACAATCGCAAAGGCTAGAAGAAGGGCAGCCGTGACGTTCCTCCCCCTCCACCGTTCACGGGTCTAGGAAATCGGACCACCATCATGGACTGCACGGGAACCCCTGGTGTGCAGAGCAGGACTGTGCCCCATGCAGTGAGCTCCTTGAACAGCATGCGGATCTAGCTATCAATCGATCCACGGGAGAACCGCGATACTCACTGCGCCGAATCGATCAGCTACCGGATTCTCAGCAGTTTACCGAGACAGAGCCGGTGGCGACGTAGGTGAACTTGCGCTGAGTGATGAACTCGCGAACTGCCCGGAGAGGAGGAATTCTATGAAGCACGCCGAGTTTGCAGTTGTGAACACCAAGAAGGTCGCTCCGGCCGCCTTCGACTTCAAGGGCCATTGGGTAAATGAACTAGGGTCCTACATGGACCTGAGCATTAACGGCGAAGACGTCACCGGCACTTATGTCAGTGCGGTGAGCGATGCCGGAGGGCCGACGCCCCCGTTTCCGCTTCGTGGAACAGTCGCGGGAGACCTGATCAGTTTCACCGTCAATTGGGAAGAAGCGATTACCGCGTGGGTGGGACACGGCGTAATCAACAATGGGCAGCCCCAGATCCTCACCTTGTGGCACCTGATTCTGACTGTTCCGAACGAGACGGACCCTGAAGAGCAGTGGAAGACGGTCATGGCGGGTGCCGACGAGTTTACGCGTTGACGAGGTGACTTGTGTGTGAACCGAGCAGCAGCCCCGGGGGGGGACTTGCTCTGCCCGCCTAGCATCTGCTCTTCCCGTCGTCCAGCTCGGCGGATGTTCTGGACCCTGCACACCCGCATTGGGGACCAGAGAGCGCAACATGCCCCGTATGACGCACAGGGTAGCTCTCGCAACTCGAGACAGGAAGGAGGCCGTATGATTGTGGATCCCGTGACAGCGATGTCGGCAATCGCTGCCGGTCTGGGGCTCGTGGACAAATTTGTTGACCTAGTGCGGAAGGCGAGGAAAGGTGACGAACGCCCTTACCGCGTCGAGGCCAAACAAGAAGGCGGCGCCCTGGTTATCTTGCGGGATGGCGAGGTTAAGGAGCGCGTGCAGCCGGACCAGCTCAAGCTGAATGAATGGGACGGTCCGCGATTTGAAGCCCTCCGAGCGAGGGTGAACTCCCTCTGGGGGCAGTTCAATGGCCTGTATGCGCAGCTTCCCAATCTCTCTGTGGATGAGCAGGTCAGACTCCAGCAGCGCATGAACCAGATGAAGCAGGATCTCTGTCGGGACTTTCGAGAGATGATGAACATCTCGGAGCGGGTACTTGGCGTGCCGCTCGAGGATCACTACACGCTTTACACTACTTGTTCGTAGAGTGACGGCTGCCCAACCTGCACGCTGGTCCGGAACAAGACGTTCCACGCCCTTTGGGAGGAGTTCGAGGCCAGGGCTGCGACCCAGATGGTTGAGGGACCTACGTCGCCTTCCTTCAAGGACGGTATCGCGGCGCACGCGAGCTGGTCGCCCGCGAACTCGAGACCATTCTCATCCGCCAGCTCGAACCTTCCGGGAAAAGATATGACCGAAGTCCTGCGCGTTCCTTCCCGTAAGTAAGATGGCTCAACTGGCTTCCCGCCCGGGCGTGCTCGGGTGGGTACGAGCAACGGACGGCGCATGTCGTCGGGGCAGTTCCCAGATCCTGTAGCAGAGCTAGCCGACGATCGCCTTCTCGGCGCTCGTCGCGGCCCACTTGCCGCAGAGCGGTGTACCCCTTAACGGTCGAGCACCTCTCGCACTTTCCGCATTAGGGCTTCGCCGGTGAAGGGCTTCTGTAGAAAGGCTACGTCTGCAGCCAGGACACCGTGGCGGACAACGGCATCGTCGGTGTAGCCGGACATGAAAAGCACTCTCGTCTCGGTGTGAGATGCGGCTAGGCGCTCGGCCAGATCCCTTCCGCTCATGCCCGGCATCACCACGTCCGTTATGAGGAGGTGGATGGGGGCGGAGTGCCCTTCTGCGGTCTCGAGCGCGTGCCAGGCCTGATGCGCTTCGATGACCGTGTAACCGCTTGCTTCCAGATACTCTCGGACGAGGCTCCGCAGTGACTCCTCATCCTCTACCAGCAGGACCGTCTCCGAGCCCTGCGGCAGCTCAGCCTCGGATGTGGGGGGGGCCTCCATGGCCTGCTCCGCCTCCTCCTGGCGAGGCAGGTAGACCTTGAATGTCGTCCCGTGATCCGACTCGCTATAAACGAATATGTGGCCTCCGCTCTGCTTCACGATGCCATGGACGGTCGCCAGACCCAGCCCTGTCCCCTTACCCGTCTCCTTGGTCGTGAAGAAGGGTTCGAAGATGTGACCGAGAACCTCCGGGTCAATGCCGTGGCCAGTGTCGCTGACGGCCAGCATCACGTGGGGCCCGGGTTCGACCCCGGGACGGGATCGGGCATAGGCAGCGTCTAGCTCGACGTTGGCCGTCTCGATCGTGAGCCGGCCTCCCTTAGGCATAGCGTCCCGCGCGTTCACGGCCAGGTTCATGAGAACCTGCTCCATTTGGCCCGGGTCGGCCTTCACCCGTCCAAGCCGGTCCTCGAAGACGGTGACGAGCTGAACGTCCTCACCAATCAGGCGCCGCAGCATCTTCTCCATCTCGGCGACCACCGCGTTCAAGTCGAGAACCCGCGGCTGCAGGAGCTGCTGGCGACTGAAGGCGAGGAGCTGGCGGGTTAGCCCCGCGGCACGGTCGGCGGCCTTGAGAATGTCGTTCACGTACCTTTGCAAGTGGGGTTGGTCGGAGATCCGCTGCTTGAGCAGGTCTCCGTACCCGGTAATGACTCCCAGAAGGTTGTTAAAGTCGTGGGCGACGCCACCCGCGAGCCGCCCCACAGACTCCATCTTCTGTGACTGAACGAGCAGGGTTTCGAGGCGCTTTCGTTCCGTGATGTCCGCGACGAAAGCATTGAAGATATGTGCCTTGCCCTCCCTAATCGCTGTAACTGTCAGCTCGACGGGGAACTCCGAGCCGTCACGGCGGAGGGCGCTCAGTTCGATCCGGTGGCCGATGACGGGGCCTTCGCCGGTCGCCAGGAATCGCGTGAGGCCTTCTGCGTGGGCGTCGCGATACCGAGGCGGAATGATCAGTTCCGCGAGGAGGCGGTCGACGGCTTCGTCGCGCGACCACCCAAAGACAGCTTCAGCGCGGGGGTTCCATGACACCACGCGACCGTGCTCGTCCATCATGATGACCGCGTCCAGGGCTGCGTCGAGGACGGACTGCATCCTGGTCTCGCTCTTCTGCAGGGCGCCCTGGGCGCGTTCCGCCTCCAGAGCCCGCCGCGAAGCCGACTGGGCGAGAGCGGCGGAGGCGGCGAGGAGTAGCGAGATGACCAAGCCTGTCGCCAGGACAACCCCCGGAAGTGGGCTATGAAGGCGTGCGATCAGCTCGGGGCTGGGCCACACACGCAGACGCCGCTCGGTGTCGACGATTCTGAACGTCGACTCCGCCAGCCATCGTCCTGGGACTGGAGTGCCCGTCCGGTAGAGTTCGCGGTCATCTTCAAAGACAGCGACGGTCCATGCGGGGGGTTGCTCGCGCTCGAGCACCACGCTGTCGATTGTGCGCTCGGATATGGCAGCGACGATGAATCCGCTCAACTGGCTTCCGTCGGATATGGGCACCACCAAATAGAAGCCCGGGGAGCCTCCGGGTAGGACGATCGAGTGGGTCACCGCAGGCCTACTGCTCTCGCGGGCCTTGATGAGGGCCGGGCGATCGGCCTCGCGCGCCGTGAGATCGGCGTTGGCCAGGTCGTGGTTCCCGGTGGGAGGGTCGACGCTTCGGACCTTGCCGGAAGACTCGACCAACGCGGTGGCCTCGAGGCCGGTGAACTCCAAATGGAACGGTCCTCCCCGAAGGGCTGCCGCCCCGTGGCGCTGGGCCAAGCCGCTGAAGCTTTGAGTGACGGCCTGAAACCCCTTCTGAAGGTCGTTGGACGCACTCCGCGCCTGCGCCTCGCTCAGGACACTGAGCTGATTCCTTTCGAGCTGGAGGAGCGTGCGCCAGAGCAGAATGGCAGCTGAGAGACCGGCCAGTGCGAGGATCAGCGGGAGCCAACGGGCTCCAGTGATCGCCCGCAGCAGGCTCCCTCCGCGCCCCCGAGGGGCATCAACGTCCCGAAGGCCGTCGCTTGTGAGCACCACGACTTGACACCGAGCGCACAGGACCGGACCAACCAGGCAAGACCGGATACAAAGAGGGACTCTTCAGTAAGTGCATATAGTCTACACGAGTTAATCGTGGAGTCCACCAGTGTCCAGACTTTCCCAACTGTACTTTTGGCAGGTCACTTAACTGATCCGCTCGAAAGCTCCCCTTGACCCCGTAATCAGTGCGGCGCATAGTCCCTGTATACGTAATCGGAGAAGCAAATCCTCGGTGGCGGAAAAAGCAGGAGCAACGCCGCTTGGGAGGTCCAGACGGACCCACCGCCGAACTATGCGAGCGGTGCGGCAATCCACTTTGGAGTCGGTCAAGTGCTGCACGGCTACGCAAGGCGGGGTCCATGATGCGGTCCGTTCTTGAAGACCGTGTGTTCCGACTCCTGCCCCTGCTGCCCCTTATCGCGGCCGTCTCCGGTGAGGTTACGGCGCAGACACGCTTCGCGGCTGTCGTAGGTGCGATCACCGACGCTGCGGACGCCGGCGTCGACGGTGCCCGGGTGGCCGCGCGTCACTCCGCGACCGGCCTCGACCGCTCGACCACGAGCGGCCGCGACGGCCACTACGTGCTCGAGAATCTGCCCCCCGGGGTCTACGAAATCACGGTGAGTCAGGCGGGCATGCGGCAAGTCACGGTCAAGGGTCAGGAGTTGTTCGTGGGCACGACCACGACTGTGAATTTCAAGCTCAACTTGGTCGGGGTGGAGGAAGAGGTCTTGGTGAGCGCTGCCACGACGCCGCTCGTGGAGACCACGAAGAGCGAGATGGGACAGGTCATCCAGCGCGCCGAAGTGGATGAGCTCCCCGTAGTCGACCGCACCTTCAGCTCCCTCGCCTTGTTGGCGCCCACGGTCCAGCAGGATCTCAAGGCGTCTGGACTCTCTATCGCAGGACAGCGCGGCTTCAACAACAACATCCTGGTTGACGGCGTTACGGACCGCAGTTCAGGGCAAGGCGACCAACTGATCTCCTTCTCGCAAGATTGGATCGACGAGTTCCGAGTTTCCACAGCCGCGTACGCGGCAGAGTTCGGCAACGCCTCTGGAGGCGTGATCAACGTTGTGACGCGCTCGGGCGCGAACGACTTCCACGGGAGGGCTTTCGCCTACATCCGCGACGATGGGCTCGACGCCACACCCGCCCTGACGCAATCAAAGGCGAAACTCTCAGAGCAGCGTCCTGGGGGCTACCTGAGCGGCCCGATCAAGAGGGAGAGAGCCTTCTTCTTTGTGGGCTTCGAGTACCTGAACTCGGATCGGGAGGCGATCGTCACATCGCCTCTCGAAGTCTGCTTGCCGCCTGCCAGGCGCGACTCGGGGACGGGGAATTGCCTCGCGCCCGCGGGCAGCGACCGCAAGCTCTATATAGCCAAGCTGGACTGGCAACCCAGCACGACGAATTCCTTCAACTGGCGCTACAACCGAGAGGACTCGAACGACTTCAACTCTGATGTCGGAGGGCTCTCGACGGTGGAGCACGGGCGCTCGAGCGACAATCACTACTGGGGGATCGCGGGTGCCTGGACCCACATCCTCAACGCTGAGACCACGAACGAGCTCCGCGGTGTTTTCAACCGCGCACACCCGGAAGGAAAGGTCAACGCTGGCCAGACCTTCGAGATCCTAAGGCCCAGCGGTCAGCTGGGTGCGCCCGTGAACTACGGCCTTATTGGAGAGGACTGGAGCCAGTTCGTGGACAACCTTTCGCTCGTGCGTGGGGCTCATACCGCCAAGTTCGGCGCTAGCTATAGCAGTGTCCGCTACTTCGGCAACTTTCGGAACTTCAGGGACGGCCAGTATCGCTTCACCACAGATCGGCCCTTCAATCCTTCCGATGCGAGTACCCATCCGTTGCAGTTCGTCATCGTGGACGGGGGCACGACCTGGGACGAGCATGCGAACTTGTTCGGTGCGTTCGGGCAAGACAGTTGGCGTATTGGACCCCGAGTGGTGTTGAACTACGGCATCCGCTACGACACCGACGACAGTCTCACGATCTCGGGGGCAAAGCGGCTGAGCACGCTCTCGCCCCGCCTCGGAGTCGCTTGGTCTTTGGATCGGCAATCCAGGACCGTGGTGCGCGTGAGCGGGGGCTTTTTCCACGACAGCGAACACACTAACCTTGCGAACGTTTTCATAGTCAACAACCTGCTCCTGGACCGCGCCGTGATCCTCAACTGGAATCCTGCGTTCAGAGGCCTCTTCAACCCGTTCTACGACCCGCAGGATCCTATGGGGTCAGCGGCGCGGCTACGCCAGTTCCTAGCCGACGCCTTCGCGCAGGGGAGGGCCCCAGACCTCCGGGCCATTTCGGCTCGAGGCCTAGCCAGAAGTGTCAATGGGATCGACTCCGACTTTACGGCTCCTGAGAACCGTCAGCTTGTCCTCGGCGCCTCCCGCGGGCTCACACGCAGCATGGCAATCTCGGTCGACTTCATCTATTCGAAGGTGAAGTCTCTGCTCGTTTGGCGAGAGGAAAATCTCTCGCCGCAGGGGACGGTGATCGATCCCCACTTTGGTTCAAAGACCTTTGCCGGCAGCCTAGCGGAAGGGAGCTATCGAGCCGTGGCCGTGGGCTACGACTGGCGCCTGCCCCGCGGCTATGGAGGTGTCTCATACACCCTGGCGAAATGTGAGGACAATACCTCCAGCACCCTGAGCAGGAACACGGCTACCAACCCGTACAACCTCGCCCTGGACACGGGGCCCTGCGACACCGACATCAGTCATACCGTGGTGGTGCGCGGCGATACGAGCCTACCGCTGGGCTTCGAGGTATCGAGTATCCTCACCGCGCGCAGCGCCCCTCCCTATTCCGCCACGACGAGCGCGCCGCTTCCTCTGTTCACGCGCTACGAGCCGCGCAATCAGCGGCGCGGAGACAGCTTCGTATCATGGGACATTCGGGTGGGCCGCCGCACTCGGATCACGAACCGTGTTGCAGCGAGGCTCTTTCTTGAGGTCTTTAACGTCCTTAACCGCCGGAACTTCAGCGCGTTCGTGGACGACGTTTCCTCTGCGCAGTTCGGGCAACCAAGTGAGGCGTCGCCGCCACGGCGGCTTCAGATTGGCCTACGAGTAGATTTCTGAAAAAGCGGCACGTCTTGGAGTTGACCACCGGCGCTGCATGGCCGGGGCGCGGTAGCATACCGCTGTCAACGCGCAGCGAGCATTAACCTCCGCCTCGCCCTCCTTGCGAAGACTCCCAACCGAGGCCGCTGAGAACGGGTGGATGGACCCGACGGTGGCCGCCGGGATCGCCCGCGTCCGAGGTGTGAGGCGCCTGGGGCTCTGGGTGGGGAAGTGAGCGACCGGGGAGGAGGCGACCCCCTCCTTCAGGCGCCGGGCGCCGGACCCGTCTAGCGTCAAAGGCAAGCGCGACCGGGCCATCCTGGTCGTCCTCATCGGTTGCGCCCTCCGCCGCCGGCGAGCTCGTGGGCCTTACGGTCGCGGACCTCCAGCAGCGCGATGGCCGGGCGGCCTTCGTGGACCTCTCCGGGAAGGGTGGTCGGATCCGGACGATCCCAGTCCCGGACTGGGTCGAGAAGGCCCTCCAGGCCTGGCTCCAGGCCGCCGGGATCACAGAAGGCCGCATTTTCCGGGCCGTCAGCCGGTGGGGGAGTGTGGTGGGGGAGGGGCTCTCCACCACGGCCGTCCTCGGCATCGTGGTGGAGTACGCCGCGGCCCTCGGTCTTGAGCTCTCGTGTCGCACGGCACCCAAAACCCGGACTCCGTCCCGTAGGGCAGTTTTCTGGCAGCTAAAACCCGGACTGAAATAGGGTAGTGGCAGCTAAAACGCGGACTCAGCGAACGCATAGAGATCAGCAATTGAGGCCGTATGGCAGCCTGAGGTGTCAGTGTGCCATTTGAATCCCGGACGAAGTTAGAGCGACACTTGGTCCGGGATTATGCTGCCACAGTCCGGGTTTTGGCTGCTGTGGCGATGGCAGTCAAATCCCGGAAGACTGCTGAGGCTAATCGAACAGGCAGTCCGGGTTTCAACTGCCGGGCGACATCCGTCGTACCTGCGCCAAACTCTGCCGGCTCTCCGGCGGGGCCCTCAAGCAGATTCAGTTCTTGCTGGGGCATGCCTCCGTCCAGACGACCGAACGCTACCTGGGAGGGAAGCAAGAGCTCCACGTGGCGGTCAACGACAAGCTGGGCGTGGGCCCTGCATTAGACGGGGGGGGGTTGAGGCCGGGTGCCGGCGGGTCTCGCCCCCGCTGTCGGATGTGTGGCAGCATGAGGGGGACAGTGAACCGGTTCTTCCTGATGAAATCCATGCAGGCGTCGCTGCATGCCTTTGGCGACGTGAGCGATGCGAACGGCGGCGTGAACGTCGTACACGTAGCGAGTGACGGGCCGGTCGCCGCGACGGTCAACGACGTCGAGCATGTTCCATGACCAGCGTAATCGTCGTGGTCTTCTTTCTCGTCTACCTTGGCATGATCCTCGGGGGGCTGCCCTTCCTCCAGCTCGATCGCACTGGCGTCGCGCTCCTGGGCGCCATTGTCCTGATCGGGATCGAGGCAGTGAGTCCGGAGCAAGCCGCCCGGTCCGTCCATTTGCCTACAGTAGTCCTGCTCTTCTCGTTCATGGTCATTTCAGCGCAACTCCGGCTCGGCGGGTTCTACCCGTGGGTGACCGTGAGGCTCGCCGAGTTGCCGCTCTCGTCGGCGGCGCTCCTAGGCGCTGTCGTCGTGGTCGTGGCCGCACTCTCCGCGGTGTTCAGCAATGACATCGTCTGCCTCTCGGTCGCGCCCGTGCTGATTGGCGCCTGCGCCAAGCGGGCGCTCAACCCAGTCCCGTTTCTGCTTGGCCTGGCTTGCGCCGCCAACGTGGGCTCTGCGGCGACGCTCATCGGCAATCCTCAGAACATGTTGATCGGGAGTACGCTTGGACTCTCCTTCGGCGGCTATATCAGCCAGGCTGCAATGCCGGTGTCGCTGAGTCTCGTGGCGACGTGGGCCATCATCGCGCGACAGACTCGGGGCCGGTGGGCCATGGTCGCGCAATCGGGAGGTGCTCCGGAGCACCGGGACGAGGGCGCGACGCCACTCGATCGCTGGCAGTCGGCGAAGGGTCTCGCCGTCGCCAGTGCACTTCTGGTTGCTTTCCTTTTCACTCGCTGGCCACGAGACGTGACGGCGCTGATTGGGGCAGGGGTGCTGTTGACAAGTCGAAGGCTGCATTCCCGCAAGATGCTCGGGTTGGTGGATTGGGAGCTCATCGTCCTCTTCACGGGGCTGTTTGTCGTCAACCACGCGATCCAGCAGACCGGCTTGCCGGCGGCCTTCGTGGGCGACCTCGCCGCCTCCGGAATCCACTTCGAACGACCGCCGACTCTTTTCGTCGCCACCCTCGTCCTCTCGAACGCCGTCTCGAACGTCCCAGCCGTGATGCTGCTCCTCCCCGTGGCGAAGCACGCGATGCGGGGCCGCTCGCCCTGGTCAGCACGCTTGCCGGCAACCTCTTCATCGTCGGCAGCATCGCGAACCTCATTGTGGCGGACGCCGCCTTCCGCTGTGGCGTGCCGCTCGGCTGGCGCTCTCACGCGCGCGTGGGCGTGCCGGTGACGTTCGCTACGCTAACGTTCGTCGCGGTTTGCTTGGCCTTCCGGATATAGGTAGGCCTCCTCTTACTTTTGGCACGGAAAACAAGGGGAGGCCCTTTCGGGAATTCTCACACCAGGCCTATCCCGGGCAGCTCAGCCGGCGAGGGCCAGCACGCCGCGGTAGAAGAGCTGGGATCCCAGGTAGATGAGCCAGACAAGGAGCGCCATGCGGAGAGTCCGGCCGGGCAGGACTGTGCCCAGCCACGCCCCGAGGAGGGCTCCCGGCACGCCCCCCATTACGAGGCCGGCGAGAAGTAGCCGGCTCCAATGGCCAAGGGCCACGTGTAGACCCCCGCCGAGCGTGGAGAGGGCCAACCCGAACATGAGATCCGTGCCCACGACCTGGGCCGTGGTCAAGGACGTGAGAGAGAAGAGGACGAGGGTGCCCAGGGCGCCGGCACCGGCGGAGGAGAAGCCCACCTCCATCCCGATGGGCAGAGTGATCCAAGGAAGCCAGCGGGACCGGTTGGCCGACTCACGCCGGGCGCTTGTGCTCACGGCCAACCGGGCGAGACCCAGAGCTGCCGTGGCCGTGATGACGGCGCCCACGACGACCGCAACGACGTCCTTGAGCCCGGCCCCCTCGAGCCCCGAGACGGCTAGGGAGCCCAGGACCACCCCCGGGCCCCCACCCAGGAGCAAACGCCGGAGCACGGGGAAGTCCACGCTCCTCTGCCTCAGGTACACCCCGCACGCGGGGATCTTCACTAAGGCACTGAACACAAGGGCCGTCCCTACGGCCTCCCCCGTGGGAACCCCAAGAAACAGCACGAGGATGGGTACGGTGAGGGTGCCACCGCCCACACCTGTGAGGCCGATGGTCAAGGCCACGAGAAACCCAACAAGAACCGACGGCATCGACGGCACTGGATCTCCTTTCTCCGTCGGCTAGAAGCTGACCTGGGCGCGGAGCATGATCGCGTTTTCCGCCTCGCGGTTCGCGCTCGCCGCGCCGCCCATGAACGTGGTCTGATCATAGCTGGCGATGTACTTGACGTTGTGGGTCAGGTACCAGTCGATGGCGACGCCCCACTGCTTCGAGCTACGGGCGGATTTGGAGGGGTCAGCGTAGCCTGCCGCGAAGATGGCGTCGTCCACGTCCAGCCGCGAGCAGCGAACCGCGAGCGCTACGGCGCCGAAGGCCCCTTTGGCAGGGTCGAAGCTCCGCTTCGGCGTGACCCAACCTCGCTCCAGCCTTTCGCCCGTGAGGACAAGGGCGGCAAACGCCTGCCACGAGGTGTTGCGGGCTTCGAGGGTCTCTGAGGCAGACTTTCGCAGCCTCTGCCTCGAGCTGACCCACTCGCCGAAGACGTGCAGTGGCCCGTGGTCGTAGGCCGCCTGGGGCGCGACGCGCGTCCGGGTCCCGTCCGCCGTGACCGACTGTCCGTACGAGAAGAATGTGACCTGACCGACTGTCTTGAACGTGGGCACCGCGCCGAGCTGCTTCCCTGTCGTTCCCGCGATTCCGATGCCGAGCCCTTTGAAGGTGGCCGAGGAGCTGTTCTTGAAGGGTTCGAGGAAGAGCCGTCCCTCCAAGTCCTTGCCATCGTTGGTGTCGGCATCGAGGCTGCCGCCGTCGACGGCCCCATTGAAAACGCCGGCCTGGTAGGAAACGACTCCCCCTCCGAGCTCGCCGTGAAGCTCGAGGCCGATGTCGCGGTTGGGAACCAGGTCGATCGGCAGACCCCGCTCGACGACTGTCAGGGTGGCGTCCGCATCGAGAAGCTCATAACCCACGGGGGACTTGAACTTGCCAACCTTGATCCGAAAGGCGTCGCTGAACCGCGTGTCGAGGAAGGCGTCCTGGATTACGGCCTGCCCCAAGGCGAAGTCAGGTGTGAGGTTGAAGTCGAAGTACTGCCCGACCGTCCCCTGGACGATGGGGCGGACCCGGCGCAGCAAGAACGAGTTGATTCCCAGATGGCCGCGGTCCGAGGCGTAGAACCGGGCGTCGCCCTGCAAGTGCCCGGAGAGCTTGAGCTTGAAGCTCCCATCTTCCGATTGGATCGTGAAGCCATCCTCGTTCGCCGCCACCCGAGAGGGCGCGTCCTTCGGCTCCTCGTTTTCGGGTCTTTTCGCATTGGCCTTCTCGGCTCTCGTCGAGACCGGCTGCACCACTAGCTCGTCGTCGGCCGCCCACGAACCGGCCCCAGGCCCAAACAGAGCCACTGCCGCCGCCATCGTCAACGAGCGTCTCCTGGAGGCTTGCATCGTTCCTTCTCTTCCCCGGTATCGGGCTGCTCGAAGCCTCCGTTCGTTCGGTGGGCCCGGCTGTTCTGGTTCCTCTCCCGCCCCCGGGTGTCCGGTAGGCGGCGGCCCGCTTCGTCGAAACGGACCTTCTCTCGTGTCTCGATCTGCACGACCTGCCCGTCGTGGACCACGACCTCGACAGAGCCGAACCTCAGGCTTCCGACGGCGTCGAGCAACACGCGCCCCCAGTCTCTTTCTAGCGTGTCGAGTCGCGTCTCTATTCTCGCCATATAGACTCTAGTTTAATACTAGACATTCCTTCACGACAAAGCTCAGGCGGGAGCGCGGCCGGACCGCTCCCGGCTGCGCTGCTTCAGGATGCCCCGATTCCGCTCGACCACGTCCGCCAGGCTAGTATGATCGACGATCGCCGCCGCCGCGTTCCTCACGTCGAGGAAGACATCGAAGAGTCCAGCGTGGCGTGGCTCAGTGCGCACGCGGTGGGCGAGCTCCACGGCGTCGCCGAAGGGGGCCAGGGGCCCGTCCATGATCCGGATGACCTCGCCCAGCAGGATCTCCTGGGGCGGGCGGCGAAGCCGGTAGCCGCCTTCCCGCCCGCGTTGGCTGGTGACGATCCTGGCGTTCTTGAGGGTGACCAGGATCCCCTCCAGGAACTTCTCGGGGATCGCCTCCTCCTCGGCGATCTCGTGAATCTTCACCAGCCCGCGCTCGTGGGTCTCGGTCAGGTGTAGGAGGGCTTTGAGCGCGTAGATGCCGCGATGGGAGATCTTCATAGCCTATCGAGTCCATAGACTAAGGGAGGGCGGTCCCGCATGTCAAGCCCACGCGGGCCCACGCGGGCCTATCATCCCGACTCGTAAACGAACCTCACCGAACATCAAGGGCTGTGCGACAGTGTCGGTTCAGGCCGCAGGGCAGACGTCGTCCAGACCGTTGACAAGAAAGGCTGATGTACAAGAGAATCCTGCTTCCGACGGACGGATCAGAGTTGTCAGTCGCGGCGATCAAGCAGGCTTTCACGCTCGCGAAGGCGGTCAAGGCCAAGGTGACCGGCATGTCGAGCTGCTGTCGCGCGGCCCTTAAAGGTCCACTTCCTTTCTGGGTTTAGATGCCAACCTGGCGTTCTGGATCTCCTGCTCGATGCTCGTCGCCATGATCTCGCCCCTTTTCTCGGGCGTGGTTGGTTCGTCCCCTCTCGCAAGGGCACGGAGGGAGAGAGGCCACCTGGGAGCGAGACCGACGACGGCATCGAAGGCGGCGATCTTCAGATTGCCCGTTAGCGTCTAGGGCGAGTCACTGCCTCCCTCGATTGGGCTGCCGCGGCTGCAATTGCGGGCTGCAACCAGAGGACGCGCCGGCGCTGCTTCGATACCCTGGCAGAGCCCGCGGTCTTGGAGCACATCAGCATTCCGGAGCCGACAGTTGAGTCGATCACGGCTCAGATGGACTGGTGCTAGAAAAGCGCCCCGTCGGTGGGAGTCCGGGCTCTAAATGCTGTGCGACACCGGTGGGGGCCGCTTCTTCGCCTTCAGCCCCCTTGGGTGCCCTCGACCAGACCGTGCTTCCGCAGGTAGTAGGCGAGGTTGCGGGGGTCGATCCCGAGCAGCCGGGCCGCCTCCTTCCGCACGCCACCTGCCCGATGGTGCGCCTCCAGCAGCAGCTCCCTTTCGAGACGGTTCAGGGCGCCGCGCAGGTTTAGGTCACCCTTGGCGTGGCCGTTATCCGCACCCGCGGGAACGGGGGGGGCGGGGAGCGGCTCCAGGTTGTGGAGACCGTAGGCGGGATCGAGGACCAGGGCGCGCTCGATCACGCTGCGGAGCTCGTGCAGGTTTCCCGGCCAGGAGTAGGCGGACAGTCGAGATAGGGTCTCCGGTCGGAGCTCGGGTGCTGACCGACCGAGGCGGGCTGATACCTCCTCTGCGCAAAGGCGGGCCAAGAGGCCAATGTCGTCCACCCGCTCGCGGAGCGGGGGCACGTCGATTCGCGCCACGTTCAGCCGGTAGTAGAGGTCGGCCCGGAACCGGCCTTTCTTGACTTCGGTCGAGAGGTCGCAACTCGTCAAGGCTATGATCCGCTGGTCTACCCGGCGGGGCTGTCGATCGCCAAGGTGGCCGAACTCGTTGTCGTGAATCACCCGCAGAAGTCTGGCCTGGCCCATCCCGGACATGGCCTCCACATCGTCGAGAAGCAAGGTTCCGCGATGGGCGAAGCGGAAACGACCCTCCCAGTCACTGGGAGCGCTTGTGAACGCGTCATTGTGGGGACCAAAGAACTCCCTCTCCCACAGCTCCTTGGGAATGGAGGCACAGTTCAGGGGCACAAAGGGCCCGGCGGCCCGCGCGCTTAGCCGATGGATGCGGCGGGCCAGCAGCTCCTTCCCAGTCCCCGACTCGCCGAGCAGAAGCACGGTGGAGTCAGTGCGGGCCGCCGCCTCTACCATGGCCATCACCCTGCGCCATGCCGGGCTATCCCCGACCGGTTCGGTGGCGGGCGTCATTGCGCTGGGCAAGGGGCGGGCCTCGCGCCAGAATGCCCGCCCGCCGAGGACATCAAGAACAACTCCTGCCGCGACCCCCACCCACGAGATGTCAGCCGTTTTCATCCCCTCCTCCCGGCGAACTAAGCTTTACGGGGGCGGCCCCCTGCTCTCGGAGGAAGCAAAAGCTGTGCGCGGATCCTTGCGGCGGATGGCGGAGTGTTAAGAGACTCCAATAGAACAACTTATGGGCGCGTTCCGCCTCAAGAAAGACCCCGCACAATAGAGACATATTCGGTGGAATCTGTCGGCCGACTAACATCCCTGTCGGACTTGGATCAAGTCGGGCAGCCAGTGCATCCGCGCTCCGAATTCGCGGGTCATGGTGCTTCCACGAAGCAGCTTTGGGCCTGAGAACAGTGAACTCGGTTGATGGGTCGTGATTGTTGCGAGCTGGACGGCGGGGTCGTTCTCGGGAGGGTTAGTCGCGGCACGTCTCTCGAAAGGTGCTGACAAGAAACAGCGCTCGAAGTCCGGGAGACCGTAGAAGCCCTTTGGAGCTGGCCGTTCCGTCAGCCAATCGAGATTGCCATCGGGTCGAGCCACATTGCCGTCCGCGCTCGTCGCAATTATTGACGATGCTTTTTCGCTTTGGCACGACACCCCCATGTCAGTCTCTAGCAGCCCGTGGTCAGTCTGAAACGGACCCGCCTTGGATGGTAGGTAGTGTAGTTTGGCGGCATGGCCATGGGAAAGAAACGAAAACGACCGCAGGAGACGATGTGGGCTGGGACGGGCGACCTGCCCAAGAGCCCTGGGCATCCCTTCTATCAGCGCCTGAATCAGGTGCTGGCGGCAAACAGCTTCGACGCGTTAGTGGAGGCCGCGTGCCGCCGGTTCTACGCTACGAAGTTAGGGCGGCCGAGTCGGCCACCTGGGCAGTACTTCCGACTGATGCTGGTAGTTCACACAGAAGCAGGACGCCACGCTTTGGGGCGACCACAGCGAGTCGAGAGTCAGGTGAACGCCGGTAATTCCGAGCGGAGCGCGCAGCCGCGACTGGAGCACGTCCTCCCAGCGCTAGCCAGAGACCTGGGCACCGGTGCGCCTGTCCCGAGCTCCCCGGCGTATGGTGTGCCGCCGATTTGCAGAGTTCACGTTGATCCAGGTTTGCTGTAGTGATGTACCTCCGCGCTGTGTTGAGGCCAGTCGAGGCTCCACCGTCTCCAAGGGCCGCCCAGTCAGATCGAATCGAGGAATCTCAGTAGCGCTTCTTGCTCCTCGTGGGAGAGCTCCTCGAACGCCTTCCGCGCCGTCGCACCCTGATTCCCGTGGCGATGGATTGCTTGGGTGATTGTCGCCGCTGACCCGTCGTGAAGGTATGGTGCGCTCTCCGAAATGCCCCACAGCGGTGGCGTTCGTAGCGCGTTCGGGGGCGTGCCGCCTTGAATGATCCCGTCCCCCGTTTCCACATCGTGCAGCAGGAAATCAGAGAACGCATCGACCTTCTGGCCGTTGATCGCCGCGATTGAGCTCACGGCCCTGAAGCCGGCATGATGGCAGACCCCGCAGCCCACCCGCTCGAAGACGTGCTGGCCGTGTTCAAACCTCGGCCTTCCGTGCTCCCCTTCATGATCCCGCCCGTCCACCCGCGGCGGAGGTGCGAGAAAACGCATAAAGTTTGTGAAGGCGTCAATGTCGTTGTTCTTGTCCTCGATACCCGTGTTTGGCTCGCATGCCGCCAGCTTCGCCAGGTCGCCGTTGGGCGCGTGCTCCATGGGGAAAAGGCGGTTCGTGATCCCCATCTCGTTCAGGTAGGCGTCCCCGCTGAAGGCGAGGAGGGTCGCCTGCTGCGCCTTCCAACCGAAGCGCCCCACGCGGACAGCGCCGCTCGCCACGTCCACGACGTGGTTGACTCGCCCCGCCTGCTGCGGGTGGTCTCGGGCCTGCTCAACGGCGTAGGCCTCGATCTGCAGGTCAGGGATCGCCTCGACAAGACCGGCACCAAAGAGCGGGGTCGTCTGGCGTTGCGCGATCACGTTTGCGTCCGGGGGAACGGTCTCGCGACAGTTCGGGCTTATTGCGTTGGAGTGGAAGAGCGACCCGCCAGGCAGTTCGAAGTGGGTTCCGCCAACGACGCGTTGAGCACGCGTCTCGTTCAGACCACTGCTGCCGCCGACCGCCGGAGCGAAGTGGCACGCGACACAAGAGACATTGTTGAATGTCGGGCCAAGGCCATCGGCGACGGTCTCTACTTGGTTGAATTGCTGCTGACCGTCTCGGAAGAGCTTGCGCTCATCCATGGTGAGGCCCTCGAGGGGCTTCCCGAAATGTTCGGGGCCGCCGCCTGCAGAAACAGAGCGCCCCACAGTCCAGGTGATCGCGATGACGACAATGGGGGCGAGAACGAGGGAGGCTCTCGCTTTCATGGGGTTCCGCCTTCTCAAATTAGTGATCGCTGCGGGCTGGCCTTTCGGGGCGCGGCCGCGATCTAATTCTTTGCGCCGCTGCCGCGCCTCCCCGACCCACTGGGGTATCGAGGGAGCCCGGTCGGCCCTGAAGACCGCTTCTGAAGAACGTTTCTTGTGCCTTAGTTTACCGGCCAGCCCGACGAGCACAGTGACGGGGATCACCCCTGTGATGCGGATCACTCCGCACACGAGCCAACGGGTCGCGCGGGGGATCCTGATGCTTTTGGCCAGTCCGGTGGGATAGGACCTGTAACCAGGCCGGTCTGCCCGGCCCCCCACGACCTGCGCGACTCGCCATCCCTATTCGAACTTGCGCTTTCCCTCAGGCCCAACTCGTATCTCTCGCACGGAACGGCTGCGTACCTTCCAGACGCCGTTCCAGTCCCCTTCCCACACCTCCCCCTCCTCCCAGAACTGCGCATCTACGCGGACGCCCAGCGGATTTGTCGAGGACCAGTAGCCGTTGCGCCTGTCGTTGTAGCTGTCGATGGCAACCACGAATTGGTCATCTTGAGAGACGTCGAAATTGTCGCGTCTCATCACGGTCGCAATGATGTCCTTCGAGACGCGATCGAATGCGCGCACGCCGATGAACAGATCGCTGGAGGTGTACATCAGCAGGACCTCCGTCCTCTCCGTGGGCTCATGACCCTCCTGTGGTGCGCGCTGGACAAAGTCACTGATGGAAAGTGCCTGGGACCACTCGGGCTCGTCGAGACGCCCATCGATCACGGGCGGGCGCGAGATCTTTGTAGGCCGACAAATCGGCGTCGCCAGCTCGTCACTCCGTGCAATCGCCGCGGTCAGGACAGCGGCAAGACAGAGCCACCCTGTCACAGTTAAGCTGGGGGCTGGTGGCAACAGGTCGGGCGAACTCAAGTCCTCTTCCTCGATGCGGCCCGGGAGCTCCACAGATGCAGTGCAGCGTAGGCGCGCCAGGGCCGCCAGCGCTCGGCTCGGCATGCGAGGTCTCGGGCCTTGCGTAGGCCGGCTGCGCGCAGCAGACCCAAGTCTCCGGCGGGAAAAGCATCCGGGTCGCCGAGCGCGCGTAGTGCGATGTACTCGGCCGCTCCGGGCCCGACGCCAGGGATGGTGCTGAGCTTCCCAACGAAGGAATGGACGTCGGTGGCACCACTGAGGACCAGCTCGCCCCGGGCGACTCGTCGCGCCAACTCGCTAATGCACGAGGCCCTAGCAGCAGGCAGACCAACGTGCGTCAGGTCGACCTGGGCAAGCGTCTCCGGTGGAGGAAAAAGATGAGTGAGGCGCCCCTCCGTGGCGATCGGCGCTCCGTACTCGCGGACTAGGCGACCGGCCAGGGCGGTAGCGCCCCTGACGGCTACGTGTTGGCCGAGGATGGCACGGACAGTCAGCTCGAAGGTGTCCCAGGCTCCGGGAATGCGGAGACCAGGACGCAGCCGAACCAAAGGCGCCAGCAGTGGGTCTGTGCTGAGGTGCCTACGAATCTCGCCGGGGTCAGCGGCGAGGTCGAACATGCGCCGGGCACGCTCGACGATGCTGTAAAGCGCCGTGGGGTCGGGGAAGTGCACTCGCAAATGGATCACGCCGGATCTGAGCCGTGCTTCGAACCAACCGTGAAGGGCGCCGACGGCAATCGTCCGGCGGTAAGAACTTGTGTCGACCGCTTCCACGTTAGGGGTCGCCCGCGGCCGCAGGAACGCGAGCAATTCGAACCAGTCGAACGGCGGCCGATAGCGCAGGTGGAAGCGATACACACTGGGTGTTCCTGTTCCGTGGTGGCGAGCCAGTGCGCGCAATTCGGTCGGTGCCCGGCCGTAACTCTCTTGAAACGAGGCGTTGAACCGGCGGAGGCTGCGGAAACCGGCCGCAAGCGCGACCTGTATAAACGGCAGGTCAGTCTCGTCGATCAGTGCCTTCGCAAACTGCAGGCGATGCGTTTGGCGGACGGCTACCGGAGTCGCGCCGAGATGCTTGACGAAGAGTCGACTCAAGTGCCGCGGGCCCACCCCCAGTCTCTCCGCGAGGCCTTCGATCCTGCAGTCTTCGAGCACGTTCTCGGAAATGAGGCGCAACGCCCGTGACACCGTGGTGGAAGTGCCGAGCCAGGCGGACGTACCCGGCGACGTCTCCGGCCGGCAGCGCAAGCACGGGCGGAATCCAGCGGCGGCCGCCGCGTCCGCGGAGGGGAAGTACCGCACATTGTGTTCCCTAGGTAAGGGTGCTGGGCAAACCGGCCGACAGTAGACGCCGGTAGTCACGACCGCTACAAAGAAGCGGCCGTCGAAACGCGGATCTCGGGAGCGCGAGGCGCGCGCGCATGTGCTTCGGTCTAATCGCATCGCGCGGTTACCGTACACGACATGAGGCGCGACGGGCTCGCCGTTTGCGGACGTGGTTCTGCGCGGGATCACAGGCGTGCCGGGCTTGCACTATGGTTCGCCAGGAATGAGGCGCACCCGCTCGGAAACTCAATGGCCAGGTCAATTCGGAGATCACGATAGTCAACTGCCCACGGCCAACCAGGAATGGCGTGTGCCCGGTGTGGGTGTAGGTTGCTCGGCTCAGAACTGATCGACCGGTCGGACCAAGAAGCCAAGTGAGCGGCGCCAGGCGTTGCTCGTGTCGGTCGAGGGCTCACAAGTAGCTTAACCACCAATCCTTGCGGCACTGCTTGAATCTGGCGAACCAGACACAGGGACCGTACAGTGTGGCGATGGTTGCAGCCCACATGAAATAAACAAATGGGAGGTCGTGACCGTATCCCGGCGGGATAGGACCGAAGATCGCTCCGTGAAACAGCCATTGCACGGGTTGGTGAAGCACCAACGCCAGGGCGACAGCCAACCCGTGAATGACGTACAGATGCAGGATGTAGAAGAACATCGGGACACGCCCGAAGGTTAAGAGGGGCTTCCAGACCAGGCGGAGACGGTCTGAGTCGAGGAAGGCGAGCAACAGCAGGGAAGGGCCAAGCGTCATTAGGAGAAACTGCAGGGACGGTGGGTATTTCTCCGTGTCAAGAAAGAGGATCACTGTCTTTTCGAAGGTGGGTTGCCGGTGCCAAGTGCCCGGCGAAACAACGCCCGTGCCATCGGGGGGATTCCCGTAGAGGTTAGTGATCCGAAGCAGCACGAATGCGAGTGTCATTCCGGCGCCAAGCAAGCCAATAGCTCTCTTGCGAGCCGTTCTCTCTCGCCTCAGGACTTCGCCTAGCGCAAAGCCCCCGCTCATAACTGCAAACCAAGGAACCAGGGGAAAGAGCACAAAGTTGTGGAAGTGGTCAGCAATTGTAAGGGGTCCCGACACGTGGAGGAGCGACCAGAGCCACCCCCAGGACCCGAGGGATTCAGGTCGAAGCGTGTCCGTTACGTCGTGCGTGACAACTACCGCCACAGATAGAATGGCCAACCATCGGGCGGGAAGACGGACGAGTTGAGACAGGACCAGCATGGAAGTGCCCAGGCACCAGATCACGCCAAAGAACCCCCAGGGAGCAAGGAATGTCCAGGCTGTCCCAATGATCGTGAACTCCAAGACGATCAACCAAGCGCCCCGGCTCAATAGAAATCGCCGCAGGTCGGCACTGGATCTGCGTTGCCCGTAGAAGAACGCTCCCGTTCCCGCCAGGAAAAAGAACAACGGCGCGCAGAAATGCGTGATCCACCGAGTGAAGAACAGAGCGTAGTAGGTCTTCTCCAGGTTCTCTGGAGGGAAGGTGAGCTTGCTGAAAAAGTCACGGGCATGGTCGAGCGCCATGATGACCATCACCAGGCCTCGGAGAATATCGACTGATTCCAGCCGATGGACGATTACGCCTGACGATGGTGCTGAGGGCATGAATTCCTGCAGTCATTGAGTGAGGAGGCAGAGCGCCGTGGCGACAGCGGTTTGCAGTCGCACGTTCGGAAGGCGCTCAGTATCTGGGTCTGGCGGGCAGGGTCTCCCACCCGCCTTATCGACTCGCCGCATCGGCAAGACTGCGCTAAGGCCGTGCGCCGATCATTCAACGGGAGGGCCTCACTAAACTTTCGTATCATCGGCCGGAGTCCATGTGCCACCCGGGATGCACCCAGCGGCCGTCGCGGTAAACGAAGACCTCGGTAGCGCGCCCGGTCGATTTCTCATGGCCCTTCGTCGACTCGATCTCGAGGTCGTAGGCGGAATAGAGGATGGCGACGTCGCCGAACCGTTGGACCTCTGTCCGAGGGAACATCAAGCGGACAAGCGTGCGGCCGCTCCTTGCGAAGTTACTCGCGGACTGAAGGACCGCGGCGCAGTCCTGCCAAGTCTCTTCTCCGGCGTTGATCGCGAGGACGTCGTCGGAGATTAGGTGCCGCAAGAGAGAATGATCGTTCGCGAACCAGGCCTGCCACACCCGCTCGCGCGCCGCCAAGACGTCGGCTGTCGCGAAAGGGGGACAGACGTTCGGAGTGAGAGGGGGAGAGGCCGACTGCCACCCTGCGCCAAAGACGGCCCGCGAGAAATCACGCCGCATAGGACCGCCTGTGGGCTCCCGACACTGGAAACGTTGCTGGGTCCGCCGCCAGAAACACAAGCGCTACCGTACGTGAGATGAGGGGCGAGCGGCTCGCCGGTTTCGGACGCGTTTCTGCTCGGGGACACAGGTGCGGGCGTTCTCGCTGGTTCGCCACCATGCGGCGGCAGGTCAACCTCACGAGAGGGCATATCGAGAGAATCGTGATGACTGATCCCGGCCCAGACAGCGAAGAGGGATTTCGGTGAATCGTGATCACACGGGGATATCGAGGGTGTCGCAGGCTCTGCGCGGCCAGCTCGCCGCCAGCACGGTCAATGGGGTGGACCCAGCTTCTAGTCGCAAACCGCTCAGTTCTTGAGGGTTGGGAGACTGGCGCCCACTGTCGCAACCAAGCCAGACATAAGATCCTCCGCTAGCTCCTGCGCCTCGTTAGCGATCAGTTTGAGATCCTTCTGGATCTTCCTGACAAGGGTTGTTGGGAGAAGGTCGACATTGGCGCTGGTCGGCGTATCTGTCGGCGGTGGGAAGGGTGGAAGAGATGTCACCTGGGTCTCTCCTCACCCGCCATTTCACTCGCGGCGTCCGGGTCCCTTGAAGCGGGGGTCTGCGCCGGCCGGTGCGGGCGCCCGTGCCCATTTTCCGGAGTGTTTCCTTGCGCCTCCTTCCTTACACGGGCAGACCCTGACAAGGAAGGCACTGGGGCTGGCCCGAGATGCGCTTCGGGTCCCGCCTCAGTGTTCGTAGCAGGGGGGAGATTGGTCTTGGGCCGTGCACCCGCAGGACGAAACATGAGACGTCAGCCGCTCCCCCGGTCGTCCTTATGCACGAAGAAGCAGACGATCAACCACACCCGTTGGTCGTCTACGGGCCGCAGAATCCGAGACCTCGCGAGCATGCCGAAGGCTTCCCTCGGTTCGACGGAGCACCAACCAACTGGCCGGTCGTCGAGGTAGGCAAGAAGTCCGGGTACGCGGCCACGCGAAAGAAGGCGCCTGAGGGCTCGGCGTTTGCCGTCGCCCTTTTGTTGCTCGTAGGCAGATCGAGACAACCGCGGAGTCATGCACCAGCAACCCCCGCACGCACCCCGTGGTCCGAACAACGACACAAGATCTGACCACCGACCAGCCGTGAGAGGACGTATGCGGATAGCTTCCCCGTCCGCGGATGACTGAGGCCTCATGCTGCCATGGGCAGTTCAAACAGGGACCTAGAATGTCCTAGGAATGCCATTCCGCCCTTGTGGCCCGTGGGTGGCGGCAACCGACGCAGGCGTCGCTGTGGGCAGGCCGGCACTGGCCTGGGCGCCTAACCGGGACAACGAGGTTCATTGACATAACATGCCTACAGTCAGCTTGGAGTCTGGACCCCGAGGCACAGAAAGGCCTGCACTTTCTTGCGATGTCTCAGTTCGAAGCTTCCTGCGGTGGCCAGGAGCGACCCCCTCCGGCCCACGCCGGAAACGCGTGCATTGGCGTGAGCGCGGCCGAAAGGGAGACTGTGCTCCGGTTGAGGAAAAGCGAAAGAGGCGTCACCTGGATCCCATTCACGGCCGCCATTTCTGTCGGGGCGCCCAAGCCCCATGATGCAAAGCCTTGACCGTCCAGGCTTCTGTTGCTCCCTATTGGGGTTCCGAGGACGTGCGGTCGTGCACGGTGAGCCACCCTTCCGGGAGCTTGCGCATTATGAGCGTGTAGAGGCCGCCCCGGGTCTTGCCATCTTTGGTGGTGACCCGATACCTCCCCCAAACCAAGGCTGCATCGTTGCCCAGCACAACGATCTCCACCTCCGCTAACTCTAAAACGCCCATTTCTTTCCCTCCGGGGGCATTGAAGGCCTGGTGGTAGTAGTCGAGGAGAGATTGCCAACCCCGCACAATCTTGTTGTTTGCCACGTAAACAAGATCGGGCGATTGCCAGTAGCCGGCCATGAAACCCTCGACGTCGCCGCGATTCCAAGCGCCGATCTGCCTATCCAGCACAGCCTGGATGTCTCCTTTGGGATCGGCTACGCGATCGTTTGCACTAACGGTTAGGGGTAACAGAAGAGCAGAGCCAACGACCATGCCGCATAGTCTCATATAGCCTCCGGGGCCGCGCCAAACGCTAGACCCATGTCTTGCACCGCTCCTGGTACACATGCGAGACATACGTTAAGCTAACGGCGGCATGTATTAAAGTGATATATTTGCATGAGTAAAATGAACCCGCTGCATAGCGTCGCGCGGCTCACACGCGACGACTTGGATCTCGCGCTGGCCATCACCGAGGAAGGGACGGTGTCGCGGGCAGCGATGCGACTCCATCTATCGCAGTCTGCTTTGAGCCACCGCTTGCGCGCACTCGAAGAGCGGGTCGGCGCAGCCCTGTTTCGCCGCACCTCGCGGCGCATGGTGGGGACCGCGGTGGGTGAGAGGCTCGTGGAACGCGCTCGGACCATTTGCGCTGAGTTCCAGTCTTCTGAAGAGGCGCTGGCGGGATTGATCCACAACCGGAAGAAGATCATAAGGCTGGCGACCGAGTGTTATACGAGCTTCCACTGGCTCCCGGCCCTGGTCCGCAGGATGGCACGGGTATTGCGAGACGTGGAGTTGCGCATCGTCATCGAGGCGACAAGGAGATCGAAGATCGCGTTGGCGTCCGGCGAAACCGACGCCGTCATTCTGCAGTCGGCGGGAGAAGACCACCGGTTCACGTACTGGGCGCTATTTCGCGATGAGCTGGTGCTGGTGGTCGGCTCCCAGCATCAGCTAGCAAAACGGCGATCTGTCCAACCCCGCGACCTGGCCCAAGAGAAGCTGCTCTTGCATCAGATTCCTAACGGGCGGCAGCCCGCAGTCGATGGATTCTTGCTGCCTGCGAAAGTACAGCCGAAGGAGGTCGTGGAAGTTCAGCTTACGGAAGCGATTGTCGAGATGGTACGCGCCGGAATGGGTGTCACGGTGTTGGCGCGCTGGTTGGCCGAGCCCTATGTTGGCGGCGGGGCACTCGCGACGGTGCGCCTCGGGACGCAAGGGCTGTGGCGCGACTGGAGGCTGGCGACGCTGCGCGAACACGCGCTCCTGCCAACAATCGGACAGCTATCCAAGGTGTTGTCTTCTCTCCTGCGAGCCCGCATCTCATCGAGATCGCGCATTGTGCAACGATAGGGAAGTGCGGGGCGCCCCTGCGCTTCCGTCGGACGAAGAACAACCCGGCCGTCCCGCTCAACGACACAGAGTACAGCACCCTGAACTTTGTTGTATGTATGTTGGTTCAGCCTGAAACGACCACAAAGCGCCCTCCGCCAGCGAGAATAACCTGCAACTGGTTTCACAAAGGCAATCAGGTTGGCTGGTCCCCGCAGAACGAAACTGGCTAGGGAAAGGAATCAACCACGGCCCCGACCCTTGCACGCACGCGCCCTGCACCAGTGGGACACGTTGCGCGGTTCCTCCGAAGTACTCCCTGAAGTTGCAGTCCAACGTCCATATGGCCGACGATCCGCCAGCAATGGGACCGGAACCGCCCGACAACTGAGTACCGGTGCGGTTCACCAGGCAGGCTGGGAACAGACGCAAACGAACGGCTTCAGACTCGCTTCGCTGAAAGCCATGCGGCCGCAGTCAAACACACTGTAATCACGATTGAAAACACGATGGGGAGGGTAAAGAAGTATCTCCAGCTCACAACCGTGATGGCGGCAAAACAAAGAGCGAGAGCCCACACAGTGACGCGCATGACCCCCAAAGTCTCTGCCGGAAGGCCACCTAGCTGCCACGCTAGTACCGCCGAGAATAGGAAAAACACGCCGACGAAGAATCCAGCCCCGACAAAGATGTCCCAATATGTCCGGCTGAACCCCTGGACGTCAAAGTGAGTTGACTGCATTGAGCCAAGGAGCGTATCAACTCCCCATGTGGGATCGGACTGGCGAAAACTAAGTGTATGTCCGAAGGCAAAGAGCAGCAGAAGAACAGCTGCGATTCGATAAAACAGAGAAGCCTTCATGTCTTGCCTCCAAAGATAACGGCGGCAACGTACCAGAGTGCCCGCCCCGCATGTGCAACTTAGTAGGACTTCTCCGTTGCTTCTTCATGGCGGAACTTGTTCATTACCTACTGGGAGAACGGCTTCTCCATTTCCAACTGAAGCGGAATAGATGCGCGACTCCGAATTGGCCAGTTCCGACACTTTCGTCCATCCCGACTCACGGTATTCGAGCAGACCGTGGTGGACGTGAGCATCAAGTTCCACATGGTATGGCTCAACGCCGATGCTCTTAACGCTTCGCCGCTTTCATGAGCCCCACAGGAAGGCCCTCGAGATCGAGGATGATCGCCATTTCGTCGCCACCAGGAAGCACTTGGGGCGCCACCAAGATGACCCCGCCCAAGTCCTTCGCGCGAGCCACGTATTCGGGCAGCTTGTCGACGTCGACGAAGAGTTGAACCAGTGGCCGCCCGTCAGGCGCAGCCGGCCAAAAGCCCCCCGCAATGCCGCGGTCGGAACGGGTGTCCGCCGTCCTGTAGCGGAGCTCATTGTCGGCGCTGATCTTCCAGTCGAAGAGGTTCGCGTAGAACTGCGACAAGCGCGTCGGGTCTCGAGCGATGATCTGCCAATGCGTCACGGGTCTACCCATTGGACTGTTACTCCTTTCGTTCGAAGTGGGGTCAAGGGAAAGAGTGCGATCTCGAGATGATAGACCTCGTCGCGGTCGGAGGCGTCGGACTCGCGAAATCCGATCAAGTCTCGGCGAAAGCGCTCGATCCTATCCGTCGCGAGGTGGGCGCGCCCTGTGCTGACAGCCACGGTGGTTGCGGGTTGGATGAAAGGTGCCGGCTTCCTGAAGAACGCTGAGACGCTGCTGACTCGTGTGGTGCAGCCTCCCGGTAGCTGGAGCATGGGCCACCTCGGGCACGGCGGTGATCTAACCGAGGTGCTCAAGAAGGAACTCGCGGCCCAGAAGCGGAGGATGGGCCAACTCGAGAAGTCTTTCTGACGGCCTGATCGCCATCCGTAAAGGCCACCGCGCGTATCGTCCAGCCCTCAGGGCACTGATTGGGCAGTCTGACCGAGTTCTTGAGTTCACCCAACACGTTGCGAGAGGTTGTCGAGAACCTCAATTAAGGACCTCCGATACGAGCAAGGGGCGGCCGTCACCGAGGGCTGCTTCGCGAGCAGGTTCCAGAACCAGAGTCACTTCATTTGCTCTTTTCGGCGAGCTTATGGCGTCTCACCATCTTGGTACTTCAATGCACGGGGCCCCTTCCGAACAGAACGCCGCAGCCCAAGACGCTTCAGTTTCTCGCTCAGGGTGGTTGGAAGAACACCGAGGGCCTTGGCTGCCAGAACCTGATTCATGCCGCAGGCTTCAAGGGCGGAGATGATTAGCTCTCGCTCGTAGTCCTGGACCCGGGTCATGAGGTCTCTTGTGAGAAGCTCGTTCTGGGGACCGACGAATTGACGCTCAGACGCTTCGAGTCGGCGTTTCAAGTTCGCGGCCAAATCCGTGACCGAGGTGTTGACTTCCTCGACCGCCAGCGCAAGCCGTTTGATCCTTCGGTTCAACCTGTCCGGCAGGGTATCGAGGGCCACTTTCGGCCGCCGGGTACGGTTGTGGCGGGAGGCTGCAAGGGGGGACACGACGAGTTCTCGCTCGTTTTGTCGGAGGCCCGATCTTAGATCCTCCGCTAGCTCCTGCACCTCGCTGGCGATCTGTTTGAGATCCTTCTGGATCTTCTTACCAAGCGTCCTTGGGAGCAAGTCTAAAGGGGCGAGGGGCGGGGTGTCTGTCGGTGGTGCGAAAGGTGGAACAGATATCACCTGGATCCTCCACACTCGCCATTTCTCGCGGCGTCTAGACTCCTTGAAGCCGGCGTGTGCCCAGGCCCGCGCAGCACAGGGCCGGATACCGGAGCTTGTAGCTCTTCATTACTACTGGCGAGCCCAAAGCCGGCTCCAAGGACGCGCATGGCCGCCTCGATATTGGCTACAGGCGTTCACGAGGGCCGTGTAAGGTCGCGCAGACCGGGGGCGTGCTTCCCCCGCCCGTTGGCTGGTCACGAGCATGTCTGTACGAAGGATCTCGTCGACGCGGGCGCGGATGCCATCGCGGTCTGCCCGCTGGCGCTCGCCGAAGGCCGTAAGGGCTCTTGGGCACCCGGGACGACCCCTACAAACGTCACGCCCACGACGGACACAGGTAGCTCCATCGGGACCACACGCCGTACTGGATAGAATCAGGACCATTTCGGGCGCGGAAAAGCGTGCACTTTCTTGCGCTTTTTGCGGTTGGAGGGTCCCCTGGCCTGACATGCCTCCTTAACGAGATGAATGAGCGGGGGCGGCATCATTTCCAGACACCCAGGATTCCGCCCATCAGCATGAAGGCCACTGTATGGTAGCCAGCGTCAATCAAGTAGAGCTTCAAGGATCGCTGCGCAAACACGTACGTGACCCCCAATCCTGTGGCGACCCATCCCACGCCGGCCAGGGCGCCGGCCGTGACGCCCCAGATGACGTCCCGCTTGCCATCGGCCAGGAAGAAGGCGAGGTTCAAGGCCATGACAAGAGTCAGGGCGAGGGCGATTCCGAAAGTAGGGGCATTCGCTCCCTTTTGAGGGTCAGCCTCACTCCAACCCATCTCCCGAATCCAGGACCGCCCGAAGAGGACGGGTGAGTACCACAGCCAGCCCAAAAGGAAGGGGACGAGCGTGGCCACGGCGACGGCGGCGAAGTTGATGTGGTGGGCAGGGCTCATGCTTGCACCTCGTTCGGTTCGGCGGCAGCATAGGCTGTCGTGGCCCAGCCCTGAACAACGATATGGACGAAGCCGGAGAAACACTCCCCGAAACGGGACGACAGGCCGCCGAAACGGTCATCGATGATCGGGTGGTGCGTGCCGTGGGGATCCCCGCCTTTGGCCTGTCCATCTCCCATTTCGTCGATCTCTATGGTCCCTACGGGCCGGCCAACCCGATGCATTGGGTCGGCGCCCTTTGGTTCGTGCTCCTCTCTGCCGTCATCTGGCACGCCAACCGGTGGCTGCTGTTCCGGCAGCGTGAGCACGTCGACTGGTTCGGCCAGCGGCTGGCGAAGATCTTTCTCCTCCTGGTCGGCATCGTCTTCGGCACCATCCCGCCCACCGTGGCCATGCTCTCGCTCTGGTACTCCGTAGCCCTGGGTGCGGTCGATTGGAACGCGGTCCGAACCGTGACCCTCATCAACGTGATCTGCGTGCTCTTCGTGACCCACGTCTACGAGACCGTGTTCCTGATCAAGGCGCGGGAAACCGACCTCTTGGAGTTCGAGCGACTCACGAGAGGCCGCGCGGAGGCTGAGCTCGCAGCTCTGAAGGCGCAGGTCGACCCGCACTTCCTCTTCAACGCTCTGAACACCCTCGGCTACCTGATCGACGAGGATCCCGCGCGGGCACGGGGCTTCAACGAGGCCTTGGCCCGGGTCTACCGCTACATCCTGGCCAGCCAGAAAAGGCACCTCGTCCTGCTCTCCGAGGAAATGGGCTTTTTCGAAGACTATGCCGCGCTCCTGCGGCTCCGTTTCGGGGGCGCGATCGACATCGTCCGCGAGGACGGCCGGCAGAATCTCGATCGTTGGGTGCTTCCGCCGATCTCCCTCCAGCTGCTGTTGGAGAACGCGGTCAAGCACAATGAGTTCAGCCGCTCCTCCCCGCTGATGGTCCGTATCGAGGTGGGCCGCGGCGAGGTGGCGGTCGAAAACTCGTTGCGCCCGCGGCCGGGCAGGGACGCCGGCGCGGGCGTTGGCCTACGGAATCTTGCTGAGCGCTATCGCCTCGCCAGCCACCGGGACATTGAAGTGTCGTCGGGTCCGGAGTTCTTCCGGGTTCGGTTGCCACTCCTCGCTGCATGAGCCTGCGGGTCGTCGTCCTCGAGGACGAGCCTCTGGCAGTGGCGCAGATCGAGCGCGCCCTGAAGCGCTGGGACCCGGAGGTGCGAATACTCGGGGTGGCCGATTCGGTCCGGCGCGGTGTGGAAATCCTACGGCGCGGGCCAGAACCTGATCTGATCCTCGCCGACATCCGGCTCTCCGATGGACTCGTCCTGAGCCTCTTCGACCAGCTGCCGGTTCGCTGTCCGGTGATCTTCACCACGGCTTATGACGCCTACCTGATGGAGGCCCTGGAGTGCAATGCCATCGACTACGTGCTCAAGCCGGTGTCGCCGGAGCGCCTCGGCCTGGCTCTCGAAAAGTACGTGCGGCTCTCGGAGCACTTCGGTGCCCGGCTCGCGGCGCTGGCCGCGACCCTGAAGCTCCCTCAAGAGCAGGCGAGCGCCCGACGAATTCTGGCCCGCGAGGGGGCAGCCTTCGTGGCCGTGCCGGTCGAACGAATCGCTTGGTTCACGAGCGAACACAAGCTCACGATCCTGGTTGAGCGCGACGGCAAGAGACGAATCGTCGACGACGCGCTGGCGCAGCTCGAAACGAGGCTGGGCCCGAACGCATTCTTCCGGCTGAACCGTCGCTACCTCGCTCATTTGACCGCGATCACCCGGTTCCGGAGCATCGGCAAGGGCCGCGTCGAGGTGACTCTATGCCCAGCCCCCGAAGAGGAGGTGGTCGTGAGCCAGGAGAACGCCGCCGACTTCCGGAAGTGGGCGGCGGGCGAGATCTCCGGGTGAACCCGGTCTGTCGCAACTCAAGGCCCGCCCTCTCGCAGTTTCATAGAGGTGCGTTTCGTCGACTCACATCCTGAGGGGTGGGTCGCCAGCGTCAATGCGGCCAGACAATTTCGATATTGCCCAGAAGGTCAAACAACAAGTGCTGCTGTCGCGCAGCACCAAAAACGGTTCTTCCGCTTTCTAGGTGCCGCTCCCCCGGCATCCCCTGACACCCCCTTGGGGGTACCTCGGCGTTCCAGAGTCGCGACCGCAGAGCTCCGTTCGCGAGGGGACACCGATTCCGCCCACTCCCCGCCCTCCGCACGAACGGGTTGTTCTATGCGACCACGAGGGGTTCGAACGGCATCACGCGAGCCTTCAGCAGTTCGAACCCGGCCCGGCCGTACATCTGGCGCTTGATCGCCTTGAGTCGGTTGATCTACCCCTCCACTGGCCCGTTGCTCCACGGTGTCTCGATGGCCAGCTCGACCGCGCCGTAGTCGCGGCGAAGGTGTCACGCGTACTTCGCCGGGAACGGAAAGGGGGACTCCTCTGCGGTCGTCATCCACTCCGACAAACGCCGCGCGTGCCGGCGATCCAAGTATGTCTGCTGCGCCCCACCCATCCTGGGCCTGGGTTGTGCCAAGAGGGCTACCACGCGTGCGGGCGAGAAGGAGGTCATGTCAGAAGACGGGTGGTCCCCCTGGTCCTGCAGGAGCAGAGCCAGATCCCGTCGGCGGTTGCTCCGGATGCGCCTTTCGGGAAACGCGCTGGCGTGGAGCTACAGAGCCACCGTGTCGGTAGACATTCCAACTCTCCGCGCAATCTGCAGCTGAGTCTGACCCTGGCGGTGAGCATCCACGACCGCCACGTAGCGCTGGTAGCGTGCCTCACGGCAACGCCGGCGCCGGCCCCGCATCCAGGGCGTCTCCTTCAAGCGGGGCCCTCGACCCTCGCCAAGTTCCGACCGAGCTCGTACCTGGAGTTGTCGGACGTCCTGTTCCATCGCCTCGCCGGGATTGTTCAGGAACGAGTTTTCCGCGGTTTAGCAGCACGGCGACAGCCACGCTTGACGGCGATCGGCACGCGCGGCTGTTTGCGACGCCACGGAAGTCACGCCGGTTACGGGGTTCGTCGGAAGCTTCTTTGCCGGTTCGCCGGGCTACATGCATCGACCTGGGATCCAATGTCCAGCCGCATCGCGAGTTAGGTTATTGCAGCTCCCCGACATGCACTGAGAATTGTGCGAGCACGGATCGCCGCTTGCGCCTTGTCCTCCTCGTGGCATGCACTGGTTGGTATTGCCGGTGTTGAACCCGCGATCACAGTATCCTGAGGCGCACTCGCCGTTATTCGAACATGGCTGCCCCAGGCCACTTGGGGCACCGCAGCGGCCAGGAATCCAGCTCCCATCCGGCCCAGTGGTGAGGCTTGCGCAGACGAGCGGCGCCGCGCACTGTGCGTCGTTAGTGCAAGGGTCATTGTTTGCGCCAGTTTCTCTGGTGGGCATGCACAGATGTGTGTTTTGAGTATTGGGCCATCCGGTATCACAGAATCCTGAGGTGCAAGCGCCGTTACTCAAACATGGCTCCCCGAGGTTACTCGGTGGCCGACAGGACATGACGGTGGACTCGATATGTTGGTCGCGGCTTCGCCAGAAAACGCAAGTCGTTCCATTTGGACAAGTCCGAACCTGTCCTTGAGTTCTGTCTCCACACCATGGCAGTGGAGGATTACATGTGCTGGAGGTGGGTCCCCAACTACCATCGGCCCGGCAGGTACGAGTCGCGGAACCGATTTGTGCTGGGTCACTGGGAGGACAGGAAAGCGTTTCTGTCGCCCCGACGCTAAAGGTTGTTCCGCCGGTGCCTGTGCATGTCGGTGGCGGTGGCATACATGTGCTGGAGGTGGGTCCCCAACTACCATCGGCTCGGCAGGTACGAGTCGCGGAACCGATTTGGCCGGGAGGACAGGGAAGCGTTTCTGTCCCCCCGACGCTAAAGGTTGTTCCGCCGGTGCCTGTGCATGTCGATGGCGGTGAGACACATCCGTTGATGTTAGGTGTCCAATCGCCGCATAAGCAGATATGAAACACGGAACCGACTTGTCCGGCAGGGCAGAAGTCGAGATTTTCTCGCTGACCATTACTATATGGTTGTCCGTTGAATCCAGCGCAGGTCGGGTCCCCTTGAAACTGAAACGTGGCACCTAAGACCACGCCAGCCGGATTGCATTGATATTGATCTGTTGGGCAAACGGAGGGGTCGGCGTAGGGCAGATTGGTCGCCTTAACTGTGAGTTTATTTGGGCGGACATTCAAAAGGGACGAACCGTAAAGGAACGAAGGAGGAACCTTGAAGGTGTTAAGACCAGACTCGGTCGTGCTCGTGGAGTCCGGTACGAAGTTGCCGTTAAGCCATACTTCGGCGGCATTATCTACAGCGACGGAAATGATTCCTCCTTTGGGAGGCTCACAAAGATAGAACTCTGTTTCGAACTTGAACTCCTGGAAAGCCGCAGGAGATGAGGCGCCGGTCAGCACTTGTTTGGAGGCTGAATCAGTTTTCGGAGACCAAATCCAACTGGCACCTGCTGGGAGACTAGATAAGTTGGCGGTCCAAGCAGCACGCGCATATCCGTACAATGTTGCCGCTGGAGTCGCCCCCACCCCACAATTAGGCGGATTCATTCTATCAAGACAGACATTCTGAGCCAAACCTAGCCATCCTCCATTGGTACAATCTCGAGCAGCTTCTAGCCAGGCGCGAGGGTGAGGGCATTCGAAGACATTCCAGCTGGTATCCGAGACGACCGTGACTGATCCCGCTAAGGAATTTACAGGCAATGCAAGCGAGAGTAGCGAAGGTGCCAAAAGTAACGCCTTCATCACCATGAGTGAGCGCTTCATGGTCTCACTTCCTTCCCGTTCTTTTGGCACTTCCCTAACGCCTTGGCGATGAGCCGCCCCGTCCTTGTCGCTTCTCGCTCCCCGGGGCGCTTCCGCTCGAAGCTGTTCCCGTATTGGTAGCCTGTGGGTTCACAGGCCGCACAGCGTTCGTATTGAACCAGAGCGCGCCCTACCACAACCCTTGACTGCGAACGAACACTCGTGTGTTGCGGACCATTCCCTCGATCGGCTTGCCTTCGCGGGTCCCCTTGAGGTCAACGAGCAGCGAGCAGACCGCAAGGTCGGTAACTGAGAACTTCCATTTCGTGCGCTTCGACTCTCTGGTTCGTGATCTCGGGAGCACCGAGGTCATCGAGGTAGCGGCTCTTGTCAACGACCTTCCCGCTGGCGCGCCGGAACTGGAGGCCTTCTGCCAGGTGAGTCTTGAAGAACCCGACGTCGATCATCAACTCGGCCGGGACAAACTCCTTGTTCAATCTAGTCAACTCCGCGGCGATTCCCGACATTTCGTAACCGCCTTTCGAGCCTCAATCGGCGGTGATTTGAAGAGGCCCGGGTGATGCCGGCCAAAAACCCGGACCTGACATGGCCAGCCAGATGGTGGCAACTCCGACCCGGGGGAGCACCAGGGTTGCGCGTCGGCATCTCCTGCTGATGGTTGCGGCCGGAACTTACACCTCGGAACGGATAGAGGTCAAGCTATTTCTAGCTGCTCTTTCCTTTGGCTGTATCTATAGGGGAGCAGTGGGATTTGAGGCCCTTCTTCCCCGTCCACCATGGTGCTGGTCAGCCGCTGCCAGTCTAAACCGTAACTCTTGACGGCCCGACTCCGGAATGGGATGCTCCGAGGTGTCCAGGCTATACGCCGGTCGCTCGGATCGATCGCGCGCGTTGGAGCGGCTGGCTCCCGCTGTCGCCCTGCATTGAAATCAGCAGGGCAACAAAGAAGTGAGCCCGCTTTCCGCGACCGAGGCCAGGCAGCTCAGGACACACCCCCAGGTTCTTACCGATCTCCACCAGGCTAAGACGCCGTGAGCTTGCCACGCGCCCAGCCCATCCGCACGAAGCCGGGGTTGCCCAGCCCCATGCCTTGCTGTCGGATTCAAGGGCTGTGCGACACCTGCGGCTACACGACCTCGACGCCTAATAGCCTGGTCAGGGTCACAAACAAGGCCGATCGCTACCTTCTCGCCTCATACCGCATCGCCACCGCCCCCGAGCCGAACTCCAGCCGGCTCACGAGCTTCAAGTCGACCCACTTCGATAGCCCCGCGAACAACGTCGGCCCGTGACCAGTCAGCCTGGGGTGCACCACGATCTCGTACTCATCGATCAATCCCAGCTCCGCCAACGCCAGCGGGAGCTTCACGCCTCCCACGAGCAGTCCCTTACCCGACTCCAGCTTGAGCTGCTGAACGGCCTTACCCAGATCCCCGCGCACGAGCTCCGCGTTCCAATCGACCCGCTCCAGGGTGCTCGACACGACGTACTTCTTTGCCGCGTCGATCGTCCGGGCAAAAGGCTGCATCCAATCGGGCATCGCTTCCGATGCCGGCGGCCGCCACGCAGCCTCCATCATTTCGTAGGTCACCCGGCCGAAGAGGAGGGCATCGGCCTGCGCGATGTTCTCCATCGCGTGGCGATGCAAGTCCTCATCCGCGATCATTGCATGATGATCGCAGCACCCGTCCAATGTGACGTTGATGGAATACCGAAGGGGTCGCATTTACGTAAGAGTACAGGCGATGGGTAGACTTAGACTAGCAAAGCTTTCCCGGCCCCCCCGGTCTCGCTGTCGCGGAGCTTGGCAGCGCCATGCGTCAAAGCTTGCGCAGCTGGGCACGGGTGACCACCGGCAGGCGCACCAGAACGGCGGGGAAGCCGTTGTAAATGGGGTTCGGTGAAGAACCGCAGCGGGTCGCCGGCGAGCAGAGCCGCCTTCTCCGCGAGGTCGCGAACCCGCACGGCGAGGACGTCGGCCCTCGGCACGCGCGACTTCTTGGGTTCCACGCGCTCGACCCATACCCACGCGAAGCCTTTCAACTTGCCCTTGTTCTCGACGCTGAAAGCAAATCCGTCGGACGTCGTCCTGATCGGCCATCTGCACTGCTCCCCATGAAGTCGCCGGGCAGGTTAGAAGCGCTCCGCTTCGTGTCCGTAAATGAGTTTTGCGCTCGGATAAGCCTTCGCGAAGGCACGCAGCTCTTCTAAGCTGACATAGCCGCGTGCGGTTCCCGCGCTATTCCAACCACGTGGCGCGACGGCGGCCTTGAACGCCCAGGCGAAGTGGCTCGCATCGCCGGTCAATAGAACTGGCATGGTGCCGTTGATCAGATACGCTATGTCGTCGTCCGTGTGGCCGGGTACTGAGATCGCCCAAAAGGATCCGTCTCCAAACAGATCCACACTCGGCCCGAGAGGCGCCATTCTGGGCGCGGCCGCCAAATCGATCGCTGAAAACTTCGACTTGCCTGAAAAGTGGTTCGCGACGGCGGCTCGCGCTAAAAAGCCTGCCTCAGCCTTGCCGAAAATGAACTCGGTCTGGGGCCCGAGTGCGGGAACGCCCCCGGTGTGATCGGGATGGAAATGCGTGAAAAACACCGCCTTCGGTGAACGTGCAGGCGCGCGAGCTGTGCGGACAGATCTGCACCCGGCTCCTGCCGGTTGGTCACGCCGTTGACCCAATTGAACAACCTCATCGCCTCGGTGTAATTGCCGTACGGCGGATGTTTCGCGAAGGAGTCGTCAAAGCCCGTGTCGATCAGGAAGTCTCCGAAGTGGGGATGGTGTACCCAGTGCACCAGCACGGCGAGATCGCGCGGCACATGATCACAGTCGGCTTGCTTGGGGCTTGCAGGGTCGAGGTTCAGACAAGCGTCCATGTGGACAACGCCGGTCTGAAAGGTAGTCAAGGAAATGTCACGCGGATGAGCAAGCACATCGTTCCAGTTTGTGTATGCGGCGGGAGGAACCGGAAACGGCGTAACCTCGAATCGACGAAGTCCGCCGCGCAGCAGGTAGGTGGCCAAAGCGCCAACGGCCAGAATCAGAATGGCAGCGGGGCGTCGGAATTTCTTGAGCCTCCACACGTCGCTAGTCATCTTATTCCTTGTCTATCCACGGGGTCCCCTTGCGGGAGCTGGCCACGTAGGCCGGTCTATTCCAGGCACCGGTCGGGGCGCGCTCCGCCCCACCCCAAATAGTTGGGAATGCCATCAAGCGCGCAGTACCGATGAGGGGCGCCTCGGGCGTGGCTCCAGGTGGCCGGCATCGAGGGCCGGATCTCCCGGGCGGTCAGCCGGTGGGGAAGTGTGATCGGGGAGAAGCTCAGCCCCACGCCCGTCGTCGGCATCCTCGCAGGAAGGGTTCAAAGCCGTCCAGATTACACAAGTCGGGGCGATAGGCTGTGTCTGCGTTTCCCCTCTGTACAGAAACCGTCACTAGGTGTAAAGTTTGTAAAGCGACCTCGGCGGGATCCTGTGCCGGTGACGGTGCGGTATCAGGCTTTTCTGAGCCGCCCCGTACTCCGACGAGCCAAAAGTGACGTTCCCTCCGCCGCCAACGGCCGTCAACGAGGACGCCAATAGTGCGGTCGACTCCGTCGCCGCTATCTGAAGCGGCCCTTTACGAGCCCCAGCCTCGCGCCGCGCTCGTAGCGTTCCGAGTCGGCGACGGCCGTTATGTCTCGGACCGGCGCCGCCAGTGCTCTTCCGTGCATTCCCAGGGTCGGGGCAGGCCGGGCATCCTGCTGACAGTCAGGAACCTCGTAGCGGCCGAGCGGGCCGGGCGAGTTAGCCAGGCAAGGAGTCTAGCCGGCCCATGAGCGACCGAGCTCAAGCCCCTCTCACCGTCTCGCTCCAAGTCCTCTCAGGAGCCGCGGCCGTCATGGCGGCGCTCATGGGAGCACTCGTGCTCGCCGGCTGGGCGCTGAACGTCACTGCGTTGAAGAGCGTCGCTCCGGGTCTTGCGACGATGAAGGCCAACACCGCCCTCGCCTTCCTCCTCTCGGGCGTGGCGCTCTGGTTGCTTCGGGAAAAGCGGGCCGGACGATACGGGGCCAGGGGACTCGTTGCGGCCCGGGCACTCGCCCTTGCCGTTGCCGTGATCGGGCTGCTCAGCCTCTCTGAAAGCCTGCTCGGCTGGGACCTGGGCATCGACCAAATCCTCTTCCGCGATTCTTTTCAGGCCGTGCGGACCTTTGCCCCTGGCCGCATGGCGCCCGCTACTGCCTTCAACTTCCTCCTGGTCGGGCTGGCATTGCTGCTCCTCGATGTTCCGTCGGGCGCTGCTGACTATCCGGCCCTGACGGTGGGATCCGTCTCGCTAATCGCCGTCATCGGTTACGCCTACGACGTCAAAGCCCTATATAGCGTGGGCCCCTACGGTTCGGTCGCGGTTCATACGGCTCTCGGGTTCGTCGTTCTTTGCTGTGGCATCTTGGCCGCGCGGCCGGAGCGCGGCCTCATGGCCCTGGTCACTAGCGCTCAACCGGGTGGCACCCTCGTACGGCGGCTTTTGCTCCCCGCTGTGGCGATGCCAATCGTGATCGGGTGGGTACGTCTGCAGGGTCAACGAGCGAGCCTCTACGGGACGGAGTTCGGCATTGCGCTCTTCGCCATGTCGAACGTCATCGTGTTCGTCGTGCTGGTCAGTTGGACCGCTCAGTCTCTGAACAGGGGCGACAGGCAACGCCAGCAGGCCGAGAAAGCCCTGCACGCGGCCCAGCAACGGCTTGCCCACGTCGTTTCGTCGAGCCCGGCCGTTTTGTACTCGCTGAAGGTCGAAGGGCGGGAGCATGTACCAACTTGGACGAGTGAGAACATCGTGCGGCTCCTCGGATACACGCCGGCGGAAATCGGCGGGACAGACTGGTGGGTCGGCCATGTTCACCCGGAAGATCGCGAGAGTGTCGTAGCTCAGATGCCAAAGCTGCTGGCGGAGGGCTACCTGGCCCGCGAGTACCGCTTCCTCAACAAAGACAGTACCTACTGCTGGGTTGGCGACGAGCAAAGGTTGCTACGCGACCCAGCCGGGAATCCAGTTGAGGTCGTGGGATCATGGTCGGACGTGACCCCACGGAAGCGGGCGGAGCTGAGACTTCAAGAGAGCGAAGAACAATACCGACTGCTCTTCGACAGCAACCCACAGCCCATGTGGGTCTATGACGAGGAGAGCCTGGCCTTCCTTGCCGTGAATGACGCCGCCATACACCACTACGGGTATTCCCGCGCCGAGTTCCTCGCCATGACGATTCGGAACATTCACCCGATTGAGGAAGCCGAGCTCCTTGACGAGCATGTCGCTAAGCGTCTGCGGGAGGGAGATCAAAGGGCCTTCCACTCGTCGCGGGTGTGGAAGCACCGCAAGAAGGACGCGAGCCTGATCGATGTGGAGACTGCGGTAAGTCCGATCGAATTCCTCGGACGGCATGCATTGCTTACGCTGGCGAGCGATGTCACGGAGAAAAAGCGTCTGGAGACTCAGCTCCTCCAATCGCAGAAGATGGATTCCGTGGGTCGGCTCGCGGGCGGAGTCGCCCACGACTTCAACAACCTCCTGGGAGTCATCACCGGGTACGGTGAGTTGCTCAGAAAGCGGATCCCGGACGAACCGCACGTCAGGAGATACGTCGGCGACATTCTGAAGGCAGCCGAGCGCGCCGCGGGGCTGACCCGCCAGCTGCTCGCCTTCAGCCGCAAGCAGGTCCTGCAGCCGCGGATCCTCGACCTGAACACGGTGGTCGGCGAGATGGAGAAGATGCTGGGGCGCCTGATTGGTGAGGACATCCAGCTCGTCACGGTCTTCGCAGCCGGCCTGAGGCGGGTGAAGGCCGACCCGGGGCAAATGGAGCAGGTTCTCATGAACCTGGCCGTGAACGCGCGGGATGCGATGCCCCGGGGCGGACGGCTCACGATCGAGACCGCTAACATCGACCTCGACGCGGCGTATGCCCGATCCCGTCCCGGGGTTAAGCCCGGTCCTCACGTGATGCTGGCCGTCAGCGACACCGGTCATGGCATGGACCAGGAGGTTCTCGGCCACATCTTCGAACCCTTCTTCACGACCAAGGAGGCGGGCAAGGGGACAGGGCTGGGGCTGGCGACCGTCCACGGCATCGTGAAACAGAGCGGTGGCCACATCTTCGTATACAGCGAGCGGGAGCAAGGCACGACGTTCAAGGTCTACCTGCCGCGACTCGAGGGCGCGGAGACGGTCGTTGAGGCCACTCCTGCTGATGAGGCCGGGCTCCAGCGAGGCTCGGAGACGGTCCTGCTAGTAGAGGACGAGGAGTCGCTCCGGAACATCGTACGGGAGATCCTGGAAGGCACCGGCTACACGGTCATCGAAGCGCGTCACGCCGGGCACGCGCTCGAGATCGCGGAAAGGCACCCCGCCCCCATCCCCCTCCTGATAACGGACGTTGTGATGCCGGGGATGAGCGGAAGCGACCTGGCAACGCATCTGGCCGCGTCTCACCCCGAGACAAGAGTGCTCTACATGTCCGGCTACACCGACGACGCCGTCGTCCTCCATGGCGTGCTGGCTGCGGACATGGCGTTCCTACAGAAGCCCTTTACCGCGGAAGTCCTTGCACGAAAAGTGCGGGAGGTGCTCGACCGTTGAGGCAAACGTCAAAACCATATTACGACTGGGACTGGGTGGGCGGAGCAGGAATTCAGGCGCACCCTTGAACTCAACCCCAACTGGGCCCTCCGCACACCACGTGAGCACTGACGCGCGATATTGCCGGTT
>DATMML010000046.1 GCA_035570235.1 Vicinamibacteria bacterium
GGAGATCGTTTCCAGGCCACGGTTATAGACCCAGCGCGCGGCCCCGAACTCACGGGCCAGCCGGCGCTGCTGCCGCGGCGTCGGGTACGCCCGGAACCGGTAGGCGCAAATCGCCACTCTCGTGCTCAGCCTTCATCAAGAGGGCGCACCGGGCCTCTGCTCTCGCAACCAGCCCGGGCGGGTCCCTCCCCAACTCTGAAGCATCACACGAAAGGTGGTCAGGAGAGGTCCGATGAGGTAGCCGATCAGGAGGCAATAGAATCCGAAGAACACCAAGGGATTGATGCGAGGGCTGACGGCCCCCGTGACGCATCCGACCAGGCTGACCAGGGCCGCGAGCAAAGAGAGGTTCCTGCTCACCGGCCTGAAGATGTCGTAGAAGAGCAGCGTCACGGCAACATAGCTGCAGCTCGCCAAGAAGATGGCTACAGGCCTGCCGCTGGCGAAGACCAGGGCCCATGTTCCCGTCAGAAAGGTGAGCAAATAGAAGACGCCGGCAATCCTCGCCTTGAGACGTGGCGACGCAGCTGCAACGCGCTCAATCACGACCGCTGGTGTCATGGGTCTCCTCCTACCCAGATCGGCTCACCAGAGGGCGTAACCCACTGGTGCGATCATCGGCCCAACACCGTTCCTCACCGCGCTTTCCGAGGGAAGGACGAGCTCGGCCGCCACTGGCCCGTCCGCGTTGTAAAACGGTGCGAGATAGATCCCATGCCGGCCCGCAATTGCCTCGATCTCGTCGACCCGTTCCTGGGTGATGAACCCTCTCCCTCGAGAGAAGGGCTCGAACCGGCCCTCCAGGGCAAGGGCCATGCCCTCGAGTAGACATCCATGGACCACGTCGGGAAACGGGTGCCGATTCAGAATTCCATGAAAGTCCGGGACGAACCTCAGTCCACCCGTGATCTGCCCCAGACCTCCGAAGAAGACGGTGGCTCCGAGCATCTCTGCCCCAGGAGACAGGTTCTTCGGGTAGCCCGCGTCGCAAACAAGTGCGTGGGGCGCGATCCGGCCCAACAGAAGGGAGGGGGACGCCACACTCGCCGCACAGATCACGACGTCGGCCTCCGAAGAGAAGCTCTCGCGATTCGTGGCCGCCTCCACCTGGACACCATCGGCCTGCAGCTCCGCCGCGAGCCTGCCCAAGCGCTCGACGTTGCGTGCGGTGAGCAGGACCCGTCTCACCAGGGGCGCCAGACAACGCGCGCAGCCCGAACCCACGTCTCCCGTTGCCCCTACGATGAGCAGCGTTGACCTCTGGAGGCACCGTCCCTCAAGGGCGCACAGCTTCTTGATGCCCTGAACAATGAAAGCAACCGTCAGGGTATTGCCGGTGGTGAAGGCTGTCTCGTGCCTGTCCGGTAACTGATCGAAGTCCCCCTCGATCAAAATGGAGCTGAACCCGCCGAGACTCACGATCCTCGCCCCCGCCTGGATCGCGCAGGCCGCCGCGTCCCTCACGCGTGCGATGTTCTCGTGCACGTAGGCAGATTCGAGGCGGTCGGGAGGGATGAAGGAGTCGATGTAGAGACCGCGCGCCTTCGCGCCGACGATCGACTGGACCTCGACGCGGCACAAGGCCCTGGGCGGAATCCAGGGAAGGATGTCTTTGATCTCGTCCTCGGGCAGAGGCGGATGCTCCCGTCCGCGCAGGAGGGCGAGTACGTCCGCCGCCGCCCTCCAGCTCTCCTGATGCCCGACCAGAGCGAAATCGGCCTCGGTGGCCCACGGTCGCCCAGCTACACCGGCAACTGAGCCACCCACGCGAGTGTGACCTCCCCGGGGATCCCCAGCATGTCTAGCGTCTTCAGATACTGCTGCAGCGACGCGCCACGAAGCTGAGCTGCGCTCAAGCTGACCTGAGACAATGAGGGCTTCACACAGCTGCTTTGGCACACTTCGCAATGTCCATCCTTGCATTCCTTCGCCAGCATGGCCGCGAGGGTGGTCATCACGTCAAGATGCAGCCGGCGCAGCTTTTCGTCGAAGCGCTCGGGATCCAGGGCCCGCTCCCTTCTCAGGAGCGCCACGGCGTGTTCCATGTGCTCTTTTTCCTCTGCGGCGATGGAGGCAAAAGTCTGGCCAAGGCTTCCCGGTGCTACCTTCCCGACGCGCGCATAGCTTGCGACTGCGAATGATTCCAGCATGATCTCCTGGACGATCAGGCAGCCAATGAAGTCACGCTCGGTGGTGCAGCGCAGGAAGGCCTCGCGCAGCCGCCTCCAATGCTTCGCGTCCACGTTGTTGGGAACGTCCAGTCCAAGCCTGCGGCCCTCGGCCGCGAAGGCAGCCGCATGCCCCCGTTCAGCGGCCGCATGCTCCAACGCGTCGGCCGCTTCAGCGGGGTCGGCGCATATCTCCGCTAACGAGGCGTAGTTCATGGCGGCGAGGAGTTCGCCCGTCACCGCCTGGGCGAGGACGTCCAGCCAAATCGGAGCCGTGGGGGAGAGGGAAGCACCCTCACTCGCGCAGTCGAGAGCAGTTAGGGATTTCATGGGTCCTCCTGAACTTCTATGTCCTGTGTTGTGGTAAGCAACGGAATCACTGAACTTAGGGCCTTCAACCGCTTCCTCAATGTGGCCCGTCATTTAGAGCCCCTCTAGGAGCCGCAACGAGACCATCGTGAAGCCGAATATTCCGACGCTCATGAGGGCCGTGAGCGAAAAGAGGCCGCCCGCCATGGCTAACCGGCCGCGCGGCCCGGCGCCCTCCTTTGCGCGCAGGTACAGTTCGAGAACGGCGAGGGGCACGAGGTAGCAGCCGAAGTCCCAGAAGACGATGAACGGGCCGTCGAAGTTATCCCCGATTCCAACCGGCCCGCGATTCAGGATGATCCAGGCGAAGACGCCTACCCGCCTGAACCATTGCGCATTCGCCACGAGATAGGCGCGCAGTGCCCAGCGGCGGTGGGTGGTTACCTCATGCGCGATTGCCGAGCGCCAGGCCAGACCGCAGAAGCAGATGATGAGCAGAGCGTTGACGCTGATGGCGATCGCGCCCTCCATGTTGGGGCGGTCGCCCCGAACCCACTCCATGTAGAGGCCGGAGGCGCTGAGCCCCAACGCGGTTGAGAAGAACACGCGACCTATCCACCGGTGTACGGAGATGGCGCGGGCCCGTATCTGTGGAATGAGCTGAAGCGCCCCTCCGAAGGCTATGACCGCGGCCAGGAGAGCGTGCGCGGCGAAAGCCAGGTTTCCAACCGTATCCCCGGGAACGTAGGCCATGCGGAGGAACGTGTTCTTGTTCCAGGCCTGAAAATTGTCCGTAAAGGTCGAGGGCCCATAGAAGGCCACGAGGTAGTACAGGAATGCCCACTGGCCGATGACGGCGGCCAGAAACCACAACCCGGCCGCTGCCTTCAACGCGGCGTCCGCGACCGCCTTCAGCTCCAACCGGTTGGTCCAAAGCGCTGTGCTCATCGTGCTTCCTTGCGCGAGGGTGTGAGCTCGATACCTATGCGGATCAGATCGGTTCGCGAAGCCGCCGTAACCGCACCGCCATGGCCAGGAATATTGCGCCGACTCCAAGCCCGACCCACAGGCCCGCGGTGCTCAGGAATCGGCCCGGAGTGAGATGCGCCAACGGATCCATCACGACGTGAGGCTGCGCCTCCTCGATGAAGGCTTGCGTAAACCAGCCGATCAAGCGGTATCCCTCCAGGGACGCGAAATGCGTAGTGCCGAACGCAATTTTTTCGAAGACGCTGATCGCCATCGGGGGCAACACGGCCCATAGGAATGGCACACGGCGTGCCCACGCGGAGACCAGCAGCATCCAGCCATAGATGGGCACGTGCCAGAGCGCAATCGCAGCCAGGCCGTAAGACAGCGCTACCGACATCCTGAACAAAGGGACATGTGCCCACAGGGCCTCGGTGCTCACACCGTTCGCCAGGAGGACGGCCATGCTCAGCAGAAGCATGACGGTTTGCGTGACGACGATGGTTGGGAAGATAACGAGCGGCAGAACCACGAGCGGAATGGTCGCCTTCGACAGCACGGTCGTGCGGTCGGACACCGGAAGCGACTTCCAGAACAAGACGCTGCGATCGCGGCGCTCGCCGTATAGCGCGTCCAGACAGTAGAACATCCCGACGATGAACGCGGTCAGGACGATCAGGAATGCCGCGGCGTCATAGTGAATCTGGATCGCAGCGTGCTGCTTGGCGGGGTCGAGTGCCAACGTGGCGCGCATGTGCTTGGGCAGCTGGAGCGTGCTGACCAGGAAGCCGAAGAGAATGACGGCGGCGACCGCCAGCGGCGCGACAAGGATCGAGCGGTTCTCCCACAACTCCCGCCGCACCGACCAGTACATGAGCCGGGTCAGTGGCAGCGGCGCGTGCGGTCTTACTCGGGAGTCGAGGGGAGACTCGGGCGCGACGTTGGATTCAGTGCTCATCTGGCCGCTCCTAGTGCCTCGCCGGCTTTGCCCATGACGGCAACGAACAGGTCGGCGATGCTGGGCGTGCGGACGTCGCCAAGCGTGGCAAGTTGGTTGCGATCGACATGGTCGAAGAGCAGGATGCTGCGCCCGAACACCTGACGCTCGTGAATCGGGTTGAGCGCCCGGGCTGCCGGGACATGTTCGGGCTGGACCATCACTTCCACGTAGCGCGATGCGAAGTCGTCCATGCTGCAATCGAGGATGATGCGCCCGCGGTTGATGAACATGAGGTCGGTGAGGACGTCCTGCACCTCTTCGACCTGATGTGTTGTCACGACAATGGTGCGACTACGATCGAAGTAGTCGTTCAGCAGTGAGTCGTAGAACTGCTTGCGGTAGAGGATGTCAAGGCCAAGGGTCGGCTCGTCCAAGACCAGCAATTGCGCGTCGATGGCCATGACCAGCGCGAGGTGCAGCTGGACCACCATGCCCTTCGACAAATGCCGGATCTTGCTGGCGCGCTTGATGGCGGTCTTGGCCAGAAAACCCTCTGCCTTAGCGCGATCAAAGCGCGGGTGAACGCCGGCGACGTAGTCGAGGGCGTGGGAGACCCGCAGCCAGCGGGGCAGCACCGCGACATCGGCAATGAAGCAGACATCCCGCATGAGCCGATCGCGCTCTGTCCAGGGGTCGCGCCCGAGCACTCTCAGGTCTCCTTGGTGCTGGATGAGCCCGAGGATCGCGTTGAGGGCGGTGCTCTTGCCGGCGCCGTTGGGGCCGATGAGCCCGAGGATGCGGCCTTCTTCGACACGCAGGTCGATGCCGTCCAGAGCGATGGTTGTGCCGTAGGCCTTGCGGAGGCCGCGTGCTTCTATGCAGGGCATGTCTTCAGCGCTCCTTCTCTTCCGCATCCGATGTCGACCCGCGCCTTGTCGTGGGTGCCAGGAGTTCTTCCGCGGTCAGGCCGAGCCGCTGAATGGTCGCGTAGACCCTGGGCCATTGCTCGGCAAGGAACCTCTGGCGTTCGCCTTGAAGAAGCAGGTTGCGCGCACCGGCGTTGATGAACATACCGAGACCTCGTCTCTTCTCGACAAGCTGTTCGTCGACCAGATGTTGATAGCCCTTCAGAACCGTGAGCGGATTGACCCGGTATTCGGCCGCGACGTTGCGAACGGATGGCAGCGGATCGCCTTCCTTGAGCACGCCGTCGAGGATCATCGCGACCACACGGTCGTGAAGCTGGCGGTAGATCGGCTCGCTGTCGTTCCACTCACGGGCCATCAGGAGCTCCAGAGGCGCGAGCGATTGTTCTCAGTAATCACTGGCGGCTCTCCTGGGATGCGTCTGGTCCACCGTCATTCGCAATCCATGGTATAGTGTTATAGTTAAGTATAACACTAGTATGAGAGAAAGGCAAGTCCTTATTTTGGGCTTGACTTGTGGGGCCCATCGCGGAGGCAGCTAACTACCTTATAAATAATAGGTTACGAGAAAAGGGAGCGATACCAAACAATACAGAGCGCAAAGGTAGCGACCCTTTACTGAGCTGCGGCCGTGAGAGTTTTGGGGCGTTTCGGGTTTGGGATCTGCCTGTGCGCTCGGTGACGTGAAGTCACTGCGCGGCAGGTGAAGGGCTTGTTTGCCCTCCTGGAGGCGGCGGCAATGCGGCAGTGGCATAGTAGAGCGCGGAGGCTGTCATGACGGAGGAGGACATCAAGTCGGAGCTGGAGCGACTCAGGCAAGAGAACGAGCGCCTGAAGAGGGAACGCAGCCGGGGCATCAGCCTGAAAGTCTCGGAAAAAGGGGCGGTGTCGGTCTATGGTCTCGGGCGGTTTCCCGTAACCCTCTATAAGGAGCAATGGGTGAAGGTCCTGGCTGTTGCCGACGACATCCTGGCCTTCATCAAGGAGAATGACGCCCGACTCAAGGCGAAGTCCTAGCTACACCCAGAAGTACCCACTTCATGTCGCGGTCAAAAGGCTAGGCCCTTGGCTTCAACCTCCGCACTCAGCCACTTTACCTTCCCCTTGGTATTAAGACCCACGACAATCCGCAGGAGCGCTCCGACCGGGACTGACCCGAGATCTAGGACTCCGTCGGCAGGTGCATAGATTTCTCGGTCGTCCTGGGTCCGGAAAGCCGTGAGCTGGTACTTTTTGCCGTCCGGAGTGGAGAAGAAGCACCGCAGCGGAAAAACACGAGGCTGCTTACTGTTACCCCAGATCTTCTGATCGAGAATCGCGAACCAGGTACCCTCGGGGACCGTCTTGAAGTCGTACTCCCAAGCCCTAAAACCAGCCATCTCCGCCTGTCGGGCGGACAATGCGCGAGCCATATCTGACCTCCTGCCTGGCGGTGCACCACCTCCGTGCAGCCGCCAGGGTGCTGCCCTGCGCCATCCGTCGATGCCTGTCCGTCCCCGGTTATTCCTGGCTGGCCGTGGATTCGTCGGTCTCGGCACGACGCGCTAGAGCGGGTTGTTGCTCCGCAAAGGCTTTGAGGATGGCCTTGCGGAGAGCCACCAGGCCCTCCCCGTTTCCCGTGGCGTCACGGATGAAATCGAAGAACGAGCGCTCGGCTCCGTTCTTTCCGGGGATCTCTCGGGCCGGGAACGTGACGGCCAAGAGCGGCTTACCGTCGCGGCCCTTCCAAATTGATGTCCCGACGATCTTCACCTTTGGCTCTTCAATAAGAAGATCCACGTCTGCTAGGTGATGGGCCGCCTTTGCTTTCGCCGGACGAACGAGGATCTCCATCGGTCTCACTCCCGCGGCACTTGGCCGCCGTCGCCGCCGGCAAGGGCGGCCGCTCGGTATTTCTGGAATTCTTTGTCGCGAGCCAGGAACCTGCGCAGCGCGGAGACGATGATGTGATTGAGGCTCGCCCTGTTCTCACCCCCGAGTGCTTTCTGGTAGAGGCGAAGATCGTCCTCGAGTGCCTTTGGAAAAGACACACGCAGGGCTGTCTTCTCCCTCGCATACTCAGGTTGGATCTCAAGCGGCATGCCGTCTCCCTTTGCCTCTCTCTTGCCTTCGGTCCTGCCAACGCTCGTCGGGCGATAGGGCAAGAGATGTACCAGCTGGTGACATTGAGGTTGCCGCGGGAAGGCAAACCCGTTCATGAGGCGGCTCTCGTTGGGCTCACGGAGCTCTCACTGAAAATGACCGCCAGGGTGGCTTCGAAGATCATCGCCACTTTTGGCGGCAGGCTCAGGACCTTCTCGCCAGAACTGGCCGCGGCCTGAGTAGCCACTTCGAGGGGTGGCATGAACTCGGCCTATTTGAGCGACGCGTGCTCCTTTGGGGCTCGCCACACCCGGCAAACACAGTTACAGCGGCGCGTTTGGATCCCATCGTCGCTCTTCGGCCCACCTCAGCCAAGAGAGGCACTACCGCGCGTGACTGTGCTGAGCCCCGACCGTGTACAGGACGACGCTAGAGCTCTCAACCAAACGTGCCTGGACCGTGACCTCAGGAAGCCTGGCCATGTCGTCGGAGCGCCATGACCCGCGCTCCAAACCGGTAGCACCCAGTTAGCCAAGATAAAGCGCGGGCGCCCACGCCTGGGTTTCGTGCTCACTTCCCGCGGGAAGCCCAGGACTTAGCTCCGACGGGCAACTGCAGGTTGCGGCCCGGGTGTAGGGGCCCGCTTCGAGGCAGGGCACGCTTGTTGCCCTCTTGGCGGATGCATGAACGGCGAGGTCGCCAAGCCTTCGAAGCGGAAGCGGAAGAGCGGGCCCCACCACCTGCCCCGCGTCGTGTGGCGACCACCTCAGGTATTGCGGGAGAGTCTCGATGCTTGGGCCTGGGAGCACGGGTTGGCCCGGGCCACCGCGGCAACCGAGCTCGTCGGCCGCGCTCTCCAGGGGGACAACGATGCCCTAAGCGAGGGAGCCGCGAACGAGACCCTGGATGAAATCGACAATGTCCGAACGGATCTTCGTGGTTTGGGGGCTCGACTGGCCGAGCTTCGCAGCCAGCTGGACACGCTCGGCCCCGCCACGCTGGCCGTGGAGCAGATCGTGGCCTATTGGCTGAGTCGGGATCCTGCGAACCGAAAGCTGGGTGAGACGCCAGAGATGCTGGAGGAGCAGCTCATCATCGAGATGAACCGCCGTGGCGCCGACAACTGGAATCTCCTCCACGAAGGCCAGGCGGGAGGGGGCCCCAGGCCGTGGGAGCCGCCGCCGGCACCGCTCCGAGGAGCCGTTGAGCGGCACATCTTGTACTGGGAGCGCCGCACACCGCCGGCTCAGCACGGGCAAGTCCAAGTGAGTCCTAGCAAGGAACGCCGGATCCGTTCTTTCGCTGCGTGCAACGGTTGCAAGCCGCGGGTGGCTCTCGAAGCCCTGCTCGACTTTGCCCTCTCGGCCGCGGGGGAGCCGGGAGTCCCCGCGTCGCAAACGGAAGAGATCATGGCCGCACTAACCGAGGTTCGGTGCTTCCTCGGGAGTCTCCGCACTCAGCTCCTGGCCTGCGCCCGCGACGCCGGACTCGTGGGCGAGCTCGTGGCGGGCCTGGCCCCCCTCCTCTCGCTGCTGTGCACGCAAGACCCGGGAATCCGGCACCCTGCGCTGCAGGGCGGGAGGCTGAGGATCGCGCCCGACGAGCTCTACGCCCGGCTGTCGGCTTACATCTCCTCGCAGGGTGCCTCTCGGTGGGACGCGCGTGTTCAGAGCCTCCTCGACGTCCCAGCTCCGGAGGGGCGACCCGTCAAGGGCGAGTCCGTGCGCCCTCGGCCGAGGAAGGGCGAGGAAGGCGGGGAGGGCTCCTGATGCATGTCATCCGAGGTCATTACCACCGGGACTCCGCTCGGGCCGGGCGGTACATCCACTACATCTCCCACCGCGAGGAGCGGCTCCCCCGCGGCGAGCGCCGCGAGATTCACGGGATTGGCGAGCGCTACAAGGAAGTCGCCCGCATGGTGCCCGACGCTCTCGAGCGTGAGCGGGCCTACCAGCGCTTGATTCAGGAGGATGCTCAGCAGCTCCGCCGACCGGTCTTCCACCAGCCAGTCTTTACCGTGGACGACAGGGCAGCGGCGGAGCTTGCCAGACTATCCCGGGCAGAAGCCGAAAGGCAGCTAAGCGACGCCTTGGCTAGGGCCGTGCGGGGCACGATGGCGGGACGAAGCATCCAGGGTGTGTACGCCATCCATTGGCACGGGGGAGACAGCCGTCCGGCTCACCCTCACATACACGCCCTTTTTAGCCCCTTGCGGCGGGACGGCCAGAGTCTCTACCTACCGAAGAGCGAGCTCCGCGCTCTTGGCGGGGCCTGGACTCAAGGAGTCGAATGGAGCTCCCTCCATCAGCAGGCTCACGCTGCCCGCCCCACCCCGGGCCCCATGAGCCAGCCTAGGATCGACTGTTGGATGAGGGGCACAGCCATGGCCCAAGCCATCCGGCAGGCTTCCTTTCCACGGCAGCTTCATCGGGGCCCCCTGGAGATGGTGGCCAAGGCGGCCTCGGTTACTCCCGCGCTGGCAGAGTGCCTCCCCGTGGCAATCGTGGCCGCGAGGATCGCAAGAGATCCCCTGCCCACGCTCCTCCGCCTAGCTGCCCAGACGGCACTCCAGCCCCTCCCCAGACCCGTCTCCGCCATTGCGCGTGCTGTCTACGGTCTCTCGCGAACCCTCAGGCCCCAGCCATGAGCGGGTTGGCTGTTCAAGACCCACGATTCCGCCGAAAGTGGCGAGAGGTATCCATCCCAAGGCCCGCCGCCCTCCCCCGCTACTCTCCAGCAAAGACTTGGGGGACTCGAACGGCCTCGCGGTTGCATGGCACTCGGCGTGCTGAGTCAAGCCCCGAGGAGGCCCCTTGGGGAGCGCTCGACCGAACGAGAGCCCCGGCCGAGCGTTGCTACCGAGAACAGGCTGCCCGGGGTTACTGGACCTGACTCGGTGTCCCCTAGTAGTACCGTGGCTTCTTGATTTGGCCCACCTGACCGGCGCACGCCAGGAAGGGCCGGAGGTATTAGCAAGTGGAGCAACGAGATCCCCGTCGACGTTCTGGCCTTGGCAGCGGGAAGCGTGAACGGCGCGTCGAGGACGCCGAATTCTGGATCTATTGGCAGCTTCCGAATGGGCGTTCTGGCAAGCTGGGCCCGTTTTGCCGGTTCCTTGACGCATCCGCTGCGTTCAATAGCTGTAATGAATCAGATGTCGATGGTTTTACCGCTGTGCGCCTGCGCTGGCGTACGTGACCGTGCCCACCCCGGGCTGTACGTGGGACCAGACAGGGCCAGCCGAGCAGGACCGCATGTCCCAGGCAGCGGCGCTGAGGTCATCAGTCCACGCCACCCCTCGCGTCTCCTAGGAGTGAGCCATGTTGCTAGCTGAGTGCCCAGCATGCGGGCCACTCCCAGTCCGGGCTCGGGGGGCTCCGATCTCTTGGAGGACCGGACGTTCGCCCAATCGGAGCGAGAGACGCGCCTCACGCTGGCGGCTGTCACCCTGGTTGGTCTTCAGGGCTACCTGGAAGGTCTCGACGACGAGCTCTTCACTCATGTGACTCGGGCTGCCCTGCGGGCGGCAGCTCTAAGAGCAGAGGCGTGCCCACCCAAAGCCCCCCTCCCCGAGCCCACGCCGCCCGTCGGGACCGGGCAGGGGCTGGCCAAGACAGTCGAACCCGACTGCCCATCCGTTCGTGGTACCTTGGCACCCTGATTGGCCCCCAAGACTCCTACTGGCCCGCCACCCCGGAGCAGGAGTGAGGAGGAAAGCATGAGGCGCTGGATCTTGGCCGTCGTGGCCCTTCTGGGCTTTGCCCTCCATCTGGCTGGCCAGGACGCTGCCCCGGCGGTGATGCCCGTCGGGCTTCAGGGCTACAAGGCCGATCCCGCCTGGCCGCAGAGACCGGCCGGGATCACGTGGGGCGAGATCCCGGGTGTGGCCGTCGACGCGCGGGACAACGTTTGGGTCTTCTCGCGTGAGGCGCCCCACCTGCAGGTCTATGCGCCCGATGGAAAGCTTCTGAAGACATGGCCCGAACTCGAGCACAAACGGGCCCACCACATCAAGGTAGACCCCGAAGGCGGCATCTGGCTCTCTGACGTGGGCCTTCACACCGTCCGCAAGTTCACGCCCGAGGGCAAGCTGCTCCTCACTCTGGGCACCCCCGGCGTTCCCGGCGAGGACCGCACGCACATGAATCAGCCCACGGACATGGCGATCGTGCCGAGCGGCGACATCTTCGTTTCCGACGGCTACGGCAACAATCGCGTGGTCCACTTCGACGGGAAGGGCGGGTTCGTGAAGGCCTGGGGCAGGCGAGGCAATGGGCCCGGCGAATTCAACCTTCCCCATGCAATCACCGTCGACTCCAAAGGCCGGCTTTACGTGGCCGACCGATCGAACGCACGGATCCAGGTATTCGACCAGAGCGGCACCTTCGTCGAGCAGTGGCGCAACCTGCTCGTGCCCTGGAGCCTGTGGATCACTCCCCAGGACGAGATCTGGACATCGGGCTCCTCGCCGACCCTGGCCTTCGATCCGCGGGGAATGACGGGACTCCCTCCCCCGGACCAGGCGTTCATGCGGCTGAACACTGCCGGCAAACTGCTCGAGCTCTGGTGCCCGCGGCTGGGAGCGGATGGCCAGGAGAAGCCCGGTGAGACCAACTGGGTCCATGCCCTGGCCGCGGACTCGAAGGGCAACCTTTACGCCGGCGACATCAGGGGCCACCGGGTGCAGAAGTTCGTCCGGGTGCGGTGAGGCAGCTAGCCAAGGTCCGCCGGCCGCAGGGGTAGTCTCCGAATACGACGACCGGTGGCGGCAAAGACCGCGTTGAGGACGGCCGGGGCCACAAGCGGGACCGGAGGCTCACAGATCCCCGAAGGCTGAGCGACGGTGGCGGGAAGGAGATGCGTCTCCACCCGGGGCATGTCCTTGAGACGCGGCACCGCGTAGTCACCGTAGCTTCCCTGTTGGACGCGCCCGTTCGCGATCGTGATCTCGCCGAAGAGGACGGTCGCCAAGCCCCACACCACACCGCTCTCGATCTGTTCCTCGACCCCCAGGGGATTCACGACCGGCCCGCAGTCCACCGCGACGACGATCCGGTCCACCCTCACCGTGCCATCCGACACCGTGACCTCGGCACACATGGCCATGTGGGTATCGCCGTCGTACACGTTGGCGGCGATGCCGCGGCCGCGGCCCTGGGGGAGCGGCTGGCCCCAGCCCCCCTGCGCGGCGGCCGTCTGCAGGACCCGACGCAGGCGGCCGCGGTCGATGGTAAGGCTTCCGACGTGAAGTACGGGAGCATCGAGGAGGTCCAGCCGAAGCTGGCAAGGGTCGCGTTTCGCCATCGCCGCCACTTCATCGAGGAAGGACTCCCGCGCGAAGGTGCAGGACGGCGAGAACACGGCCCGCCAGGGGCCCGAGGGCACAGGTGAATCCACGAGGACGTAGTCCGTCTCGATGGCGGGTATCGCGTAAGGGATGTCGTAGGCCCCCCAAGACAGATCCTGCCAAGTGGCGGGATCCTTGGCCTCGGCCTCGGTCGGGGGAGGGAAGATCGACAGGTACGAACCCGCCTTGCGATGACCCCAGGCGACGAGGGCCCCGCTCGGGTCCAGGCCCGCCGTGAGGCGGTGCGCGGAGGCAGGCTGGAAGTGCCCGTGGCGCATGTCGTCCGGGCGTGTCCACATCACTTGGACGCGGGCCCCGATCGCCTTCGACACCTGGACCGCTTCGAGAGCGTAGTCGAGGCCCAGACGGCGGCCGAACCCACCGCCGATCAGCGTCACGTTCACGACGACTGCTTCCTTTGGCAGGCCGAGGATCTTGGCCGCCTCGTCGCGCACCTCTTCCGGCGCCTGGGTCGGCGACCATACCTCGCAAGCCCCGGGGCGTACATCGGCGATGGTGTTCATCGGCTCGAGGGGCGCGTGGGCCTGAAAGGGATATTCGTAGACCGCGTCGAGGGTTCGAGCCGCGTTGGCGAGGGCGTCGAGGCCCGCGCCTTCACGGCGGCTCGGGTGTCCCGGACGCTTTGTGGCCTCGGCCAATCGCGCGCGGAAGACCCCGGAATCAAACCCCGCGTTCGGTCCGTCCTCCCAGACGACGTCCAGGGCCCCGCGTCCCTTCTGCGCGGCCCAGGTGTCGCTGCCCACGACCGCGATGCCGCTCGGGATCTCCACCACTTGGCGCACGCCGGGAACCGCCCGCGCCCGGGTCGCATCGAAGTGCGTGACGCGCCCCCCGATCACGGGGGAGCGCTCCACGGCGCCGTAGAGCAGGCCGGGCACGCGCGTGTCGAGGCCGTAGCGCGCGTGGCCAGTCACGATTCGGGGGGCGTCCAGCCGTAGGGTCGGACGGCCGATGAGCCGAAACTGCCCGGGATCTTTGAGCCGGGGGTCTGCGGGCACCTTCAGCTTGGAGGCTGCCTCCACGAGCGACCCGTAGCCGAGCCGCCGTCCGGTGGGGCTGTGGACAACCGCACCCACTTCCGAGCGGCACTCGCCCGCCTCAACTCCCCAGCGCGCCGCCGCCGCGGAGACCAGCATCTCGCGGGCCGCTGCGCCCGCCTTGCGAAGGGCGCCCCAGGACCCGTAGACGCTGCTGCTCCCGCCCGTGCGCAGCCTACGAAAGTTTGGTCCCGGCACGGCCTGGATGAGGGAGACCCCCGCGAGGTCCACGTCCAGCTCCTCGGCCACGAGCATGGGCAGCGCCGTCCTGACACCCTGTCCCATCTCCGACTTGCCGACGGTGATCGTGACCGCGCCGTTGCCGTCGATTCGTAGCCAGGCGTTGGGACTGAACGCCCCCGCCTCCGTGGCCACCGCCACCCTTCCCGCCCAGCCAATTTCGAGCAGGAGCGCCGTTCCGGACAGGGAAGTGGCGCGCAGAAACTCGCGGCGGGTGGCGCTCATCGGCCCGCCGCCCCCGCGCGTTTCACCGCTCGGCGGATTCGCGCGTAGGTGCCGCAACGGCACACGGAGTCGGACATGGCGGCGTCGATCTGGGCGTCGGTGGGACGGGGGTTTTCCCTCAGGAGCGCGGCGGCATTCATGATCATCCCCGGCTGGCAATATCCGCATTGGGCCACGTCCTCTTCGAGCCAGGCTCGCTGGACGGGGTGGCTCCCGTCCTTGGACAGACCCTCGATGGTGGTGATGGAGGCGAGGGCTACGTCCGGCAGGACGACTTGGCACGACCGCACCGCCCGCCCGTCGACATGGACGGTGCAGGCCCCGCATATCCCGACGCCGCAGCCGTACTTGGTGCCCGTGAGATCCAGCCGATCGCGCAGGATCCAAAGGAGGGGCATGTCGGCGGGGGCGTCGACGGAACGGGATTCACCGTTCACTTTGAGGCGAAAGACAGGCATGGAGCCCTCCCGAGGAGCGTACTTGCCGGCGAGACGAGAGCCGGGGGGCGCCTGTTCCGTCGCCGATTGCAAAATGATGTGAGGTCGGCGGTGACGCTCGCTGGCGGTCGGTTCGCGTCCGCACCCCGTCCGTTTCTGTCCGCTAGGGCGCTCGCCCGCTGACTACTCCCGGGCTCCCCCTGGGATCCCGTCGGGCTCGGGCGGGGTCGGGGACTCCCGCGCCGCCGATCAGCCCATCCACTGCGGATTGTGCGCGGTGCCGTCGAACTGGTTGGTGGTCTTGAACAGCTCGTACTGCCCGGTGAGGGCCGCCTGCCGCGTCTTGGCGAGGAGCGCCGCCACTTGCCCCCGCGAGGGCGGCCGGAACGTGCGAGCCGCCTCCAGGGCCTGGTCGAGGCGTTCCATGCTCTCGCAACCCGTGATCACGACCGACGTCGGAAGGCCCAGTGCGTAGTGGAGACACTCGACGGGAGTGACCGTCCCGCTCTTCAGGAGCAGGCCGTCGCCCATGGGCTTCATGCCCAGCACGGCGATGCCTTGCTGGACGAGCCGGGGAACGAGCTTCTCGAAGCTACGGAAGTGCGCGTCCATGGGGTTGAGTGGCATCTGGCAGGCGTCGAACGCGAACCCGTGGGCTTCGGCGACCTCCAGCATGCGCAAGTGCACGGCGGGATCCTTGTGGCCAGTGAAGCCGATGTAGCGGATCTTGCCCGCCTTTTTCGCATCCTGCAGCGCTTCGAGCGGCCCGTCGGCGGCGAAGAAGCGGTCGGGGTCCTCCATCCGGATGTTCTCGTGGTACTGCATGAGGTCGATGGTGTTGCACGCCAGGCGCTGCAGCGATTCGTTGATCTGCCGCTCCGTGGACGCTTTGGTGCGGCCGTCGAACTTCGTCATGAGGAAGACGCGCTGCCGATAGCCGTCGCGGAGGGCCTGTCCCATGCGCCGCTCGCTCTCCCCGTCGTGGTAGTCCCAGCAGTTGTCCATGAACGTGATGCCGCGGTCGATCGCGCTGCGAATGATCCGGATCCCTTCGCGCGCGTCCTGAGGGCGGCCAATGTGATGGCCGCCGAGCCCGATCGCGGAGACCTTCTCGCCGGTGCGGCCGAGCATGCGATAAGGCATGTCCTTCGAACCTTCGTCCGGGTCTCTACCTCGAGCGCCCGCCCGCTGCTCCCCGGCGGCATTGGTTCCGCCGGTCACGCCGCCCACGGTGAGCGCCGCCATGGCCTCCAGGGCTTCTCTCCTCTTCATGACCACCTCCCGTGGCTGCTAAAGCGGCGTCCCACGGCGGATCGCGTCATCTGGCCCGAGACCACTACGATGCAAGCGGTTGCAGAATACTACAGTCCGGCCCGCTCACCTCCCCTCAACGCGTCCAGCGGAGGGACAGGTCCTTCTTGAGGCGGCCGAGGCGCACCTCCAGCCGGTAGGTCTCGCCCGGACGGAAGCGCGATCCGATGTCCCGGGTCCGGACCTGGTCCTCCCAACTCACTTCCACCCGCACCTGATGTGTGCCTGGCATGACATCCAGCACCTCCGTCAGCACGCCGCCCTTGAGCTTGAAGAGCACGAGGTCCTTCGTGACCTCGCCCCTCACTCTCTCCACGAGCAGCTCCTCGCCGTCGAGCCAGAGCCGAACGCGGCCCGACTCGAGGGGGTATTCGAAGTCGACCACGACCCGGGCGGGCTGGGCGAGGGGGGAGGGAGCGGGGGACGCCGGCTCGGGCACGGCCGGCAGTGTCGCCGGAGCGGGCGCGGCGGCGGGGGTCGACGTGACTGGCGCCGGCTGGGAAGGGTTGATCAAGTGACGGCTCCAAACGAGGCCGGTCAGAGCGAGAAAAAGCGCGACCACGAGCACCAGGGTCCGAGCGGGCAGCCGCCGTCCGTTGCCCTTCCGACCTGCCCGGAGTGCGGGGGGGAGGGGTGGGATCGGTTCGGCCGACCCCGGGGCAGGCCCTACCGTGATCGTGGGCATGAAAGCGGCCGGTCCCAGCTCCGCAACCAGCGTGGCTTCTATCTCCGGGGGGGAGGGCGGGGGTTGCACCCACCCTGCGCGGTGCCGGGGTGCTCGCCCGTTGGTGATGTCCTCCAGGTCCTCAGCCAAGCAGCGGGCCTCTGGATAGCGGTCCTGCCGGGACTTGGCGAGTGAGCGTGCAATCACATAGTCAACGGCTGCCGGGAGACTGGAATCGAGTGCCCCGGGCGGGACCGGGTTCTGATTCACTACCCGCCCGAGGATCTGCATCACGCTCTCGCCTTCGAAGGCCTGCCTCCCCGTCAGGAGGGCGTAGGCCACCGATCCCAGCGAGAAGATGTCGCTGCGCGCGTCGACCTTCTCGCTCAAGGCCTGCTCGGGCGACATGTAGAGCGGCGTGCCGAAGAACTGGCCCGCCGCCGTCAGGTGTACCGCTTGCAGCTTGGCGATCCCGAAGTCCAAGACCTTGGGCTGCCCCGAGGGCGGGAGAATGATGTTCGCGGGCTTGATGTCACGGTGCACCACCCCCTTTTCGTGGGCGTGCTGGAGGGCCTCGGCCACGCGGCGGATGATCTGGAGGCTCTCCTTCCACGGGAACCGGACACCCTTCCCGATGATGGCGGCCAGGCTCTCCCCGGGCAGGCGCTCGAAGGCAATGAAGAGCAGGCCGCTCTCCTCGTCGCGCCCCACGTCGTGAACCACCACGATCCCGGGGTGCGAGAGCCGTGCCGCGATACGCGCCTCGGCGGCGAAGCGCCGCTCGAAGTCCTCGCGGTCGGCGGGGAGGGTGACATAGGTCGGGTTGATGGTCTTGAGGGCGACGACGCGGCTCAGCGCCGGATCGTGGGCTTCGTAGACGACGCCCATCATCCCGCGGCCGAGCTCGCGCTGGATTTCGTATCGTCCGATCGTTCCAGGGAGACGTGTCATCCGTGCGGCGATCCAGGCGCCGGCCTTGCCGACCTCCAGGCGGCTCGGTCGTGATTCTACCGTGGGTCAGAGTGATTCGGCCTGGCGCTATTGCGGCCTGAGCAGGCAGCGGCGGGCAGCCTCGCGTGGATCGAGGAGGTTGGGGAGACCGGCCGCGGCCGCCGTCGTTTGGCTCTTTCCGTCCCGATTCAGGCCCCTGGCCCCCTGGAGGTGGTGGTGAGGATCGCGTCCGCCAGGCGGGCGGCCGCCTTCGGGTGGTTGCCCAGAAAGAGGTAGGGCTCGATGAGCTCGACCTCCATGAGGGTCAGGCCCCCTTCCGCCGCGACGGCGTCTATCCGAGCGTAGGCCCAAGGGCCCTTGATGTAGTGGGCAACCGCCTCGGCCCCGGAGAGGGCCGAGCGGGGTGGAGTCTCCGTGAGAGCGCTGCCCCCGTACTCGGCCTGGACACGGAAGTCACCCGCGGCCGGTCGCTTGAGCACCGCATGGCTGAACTCGCCCCCCAGGAACACGAAGGACCACTCGCCCTCCTTTTCGATCTCCCTGAGGAACGGCTGCACGAGGACGTCGCCCTCCGCCGTGAGCTCGTGCAAGGCGCGATGGGCATCCTCGCTCGCAGCGTTTTGCGCGGAGATGCGCCAGGTCCGGAATGCCGAGGCGGATACCGCGGGCTTGACGACGGCTTCCGACCACCCTCGTTCCCGAAGCAAACGGCCCAGATCGACGGTCGATCCGCGCTCGAGCCAGGCGGTGGGGACGACGGGCAGGCCCGCCGCCTTCAGCTCCTGCAGATACGACTTGTGCGCGTTGGAGCGGACCAGGGGAGCGGGGTTCCACAGCTGTACCCCATCCGCCTCGACGCGGTCGAGCCAACCCAGGAACTCGGAGAGCCGCAGGTGGTAATCCCAGCAGGAGCGAATGACCACGAGCTCGAACGTGGTCCAGCGCACGTCGGGGTCGTTCCACACCACCGGCCGCGCGCTGACGCCGCGCCGCGATAGCTCGTCCACCAGGAGGCGATCGTCCTCCGTCAGATCGGGAACTCTGGCGCAAGTCGCGACGGCGACCTTCATTCTCGGCGCCCGGGGCCGACCCGCAGCCGGCCCGGCTCCTTTTCTCTTCTCGTCAAGTGGCCTCCCGCCTCCCTTGCGCGCGACCGTCTCCCGAAGTGCGCCGCCCAACCCACTCGATCCTGGCGGGTGTTCTCGGCATCGGTGTGGCCGCCGCCGACGGGCTCTCGGTGCGAGCCGAGGGACAGGATACGCCATGTAGGCTTCCCCTTTTTCCGGGTCCGGACCCAAGCCTCCGCGCAGCAATCCTCGTCTGATCACTTCACGCGGGAGCCCGTGGCTCACCCGTCTTGACAGGAGGTCGCATATCGATATATCTCTATACTCATGTACCAACATACCAACAACCAATTGGAGAGGGGAAAGTCATGATGCAGCCGATCCTTCTGCTCGGTGCACTCGCCATGAGCTCGCCGAGCCCAGAGCCCTTTGTGCCCGCGCGACTGACGAGGTCCTATACGCAGCACCTCGACGCGCCTCCGGGTGTGGTCTTTCCGCTCCTCGGGCCCGTGCAGGAGAAACAGTGGGCGCACGGCTGGGATCCGGCGTTCGTTTATCCGCCGGGCGGGGTGGACGAGAGGGGATGCGTGTTCATGACCGGCGGCGGGGCCAGCGTGTGGATACTCACGGTGTTTGACGCGCCGGGCCTGCGGGTGGGGTATGTGCAGGTCACACCTGGCGTACGAGTGGCGGAGTTGAGCATCACGCTGGCCCCCGCGGGGACGACGGGAACCGTAGCCGTGATCTCGTATACCTGGACCGCCCTCTCCGCCAAGAGCAATGAGTTCATGGAGGCCCATCGTGGCCCGCTGTTCGAAGAGGGCATGCGGGAGTGGGAGGCTGGGTTCAACGCTTATTTGAGGGGGCGGGCGAAGGAGTAGGGAGCGACATGGACATAGGTATCTTTCAGCTCTTGCCCCAACCCGAGGGGCTATCCGACCGGGACGTGATCGCGCAGGCAGAGTGGGAAGTGGACCTGGCAGAGGCCGGGGGTTACAGCAGCGTCTGGGTGACCGAGCACCACTTGTCGCCCTTCGGGCTCGTGGGGGCGCCCTCCGTCTATGCGGCCGCGGTTGCCGCGCGGACGGAGCGGATCACGATAGGTTACGGAGTTGCGGTCGTTCCTCTGCATCACCCCCTGCGGCTCGCGGAGGAGATCGCATGGATCGATCACCTTAGCCGGGGTCGTTTGATTGTGGGTGTCGGTCCCGGTTTCAGCCCCTATGAGTTCGCTGCGTTCGGCGTGCCGCTTGGCGACCGTCACCGGCGTCTGGAGGAGGGGCTTGCTATCCTGCGGGGGGCGCTGGGACAGTCGTCGTTCGCGCATTCGGGTGACTACTGGACCTTTCCTCGCGTCGCGTTGAGGCCGCGGCCCTACCACGGAGCGGTGCCCCCCTTCCTGCGAGCCTGCTCGAGCCTCGAGTCTGTCCGACAGGCCGCCCATGAAGGGACGCCCCTCATGCTCGGCCTTAAGTCCAATCCGGAGATTGCCGAGAGAGTCAAGGCGTACCGAGCGATCCGAAGCGAGCTCGGCCTGTCTGCGGCCGAGATCGATCGTGAGGTGGCCGCCTTCCGTGTCCTGCGCCGCGTCAGCGTGGCCGACACGGACGAGGGCGCCCTGGCCGCCGTGAAGCAGGCTTTGATCTGGGAAGGGGAGACCGCCCGGAGAGTGCATGGTCCCGCGACCCCCGGGGCCGGGGCTACAACCGCTGATGGTGGTGCCGTACGGGATGGGGGGGAGGTCTCGGGCGCGTGCGTCGGAACCCCGGCGACAGTGGCGGCCGAGCTGGTCGCCCTACGGAACCTCGGCATCCAGCACGTGATCGCGTGGCTCAACTTCGGCGACATGCCGTACGCCAGGGTCCGGCGATCGATGGAGCTCATGGCGCAAGAGGTCATCCCCCTCGTCGTGGAGGACGTGTCGGAAGAGTCAAGCGTGGCGAAGGCGAAAGTCGGATAGGGCGGGGGAAGTCGCGGCCCGGCGAAACTTGTTGTGGACGCGGTCGCGACGCGCGGCCTCTCTGCACCGTGCAGCTTTGCTCTTGACGGCCCACGCACCTCTGGCATAGGGTCGCACGCGGAGGTGAGGGCTATGCGAAACCGGCTGAAGGTCACCGTCCGCGCGGTCTGCTTGCTCAGCGGCCTGCTGGTCTGCCCCCAGGCAGTCCCTGCCTCCCTGGGCCCCGAGGATCCGACCCTTCCGGCGAAACTCAAAGAATTGGATACGTATGTCCAGAAGGTCGTGAAGGACTGGAACGTGCCCGGCCTTGGCGTCGGGATCGTGGTCAAGGACAAGGTCGTGTTCGCGAGAGGTTATGGCTTCCGGGACTACGGTAAGAAGGTCCCCTTCACGGCCCGGACGACGGTCCCCATCGCCTCGAACACGAAGCTGTTTACGGCGGTGGCCGCCGGCCTCCTGGTCGAGGAGGGCAAGCTCGACTGGGACAAGCCGATTCGACAGTTCGTGCCCACCATCCAGTTCTACAACGACGAGCTCAACGCCTCGGTCACGATCCGGGACATGCTGTCGCATCGCACCGGCATCACGCGCCACGACACGATCTGGTACAAGTCCGACTTCACGCGGAAGGAGCTGTTCGAGCGGCTCAAATACCTCGAGCCGTCCCAGCCGCTCCGGCAGACCTTCCTCTACAACAACATGATGTACGCGGGGTCGGGCTATGTGATCGAGCTGCTGAGCGGCAAGCCGTGGGAGGACTTCGTCCGGGAACGGCTCTTGTCCCCGCTCGGCATGACGAGCACCGTGTTCTCGATAGACGAGATGGTGAAGCAACCCGATCACGGTGTCCCCTTCACCGAGCGACGGGACTCCTTCGAGCTCTACGAGATCCCCTACTACCATGAGGCGGCCGGCATCGGCCCCGCGGGCTCCATCAACTCGAATCTCGAGGACATGACGAAGTGGCTAACCGCACTCATGAACGAGGGAAGGGTCGCTGGGCAGCCCGTAGTCCCCGCGGGCGTGCTCAAAGCGACGCTCGCGCCCGCGATCGCGCTCCCGAATGCCCAGCTGGAGGCCCGGGGCTTTGGCGAACTCCTCAACTCCGTCTATGGCACAGGACGCTGGACGGCCTCCTACCGCGGGCACGCCATCGCCTACCACGGGGGCGACATCAACGGATTCCATTCCCAGGTGTCTCTGATGCCCTATGACGGAGTCGGAGCGGTCGTGCTGATCATCGGTGATCACGCCGCCCCTCTCTACAATGTCATCTCCTACAACGTCTACGAGCGGCTGCTCGGTTTGGGCCTGACTCCGTGGAGCGAAAGGATGCTCGATATCCGCCTCAAGGGGAAGGAGGCGGCCAAGCAAGCCCGCGCCCGGGCGGGCGCTGAGCGTGTGTCGGGGACGAAGCCCTCCCATCCCCTCGAGGACTACGTGGGCGAATTCGAGCATCCCGCGTACGGCGTCCTGACCGTCTCCAGGCAAGGCGAGGCCCTGGGGTTCGACTTCCACAAGATCAAGCTGCCCCTGAGCCACTTCCACTATGAGCGCTTCGACACGCCCGACGACGAAGAGGACGGCAAGTGGTCGGTTAACTTCTCGACCAACCCGCAAGGAGAGGTGGACAGGGCGCTCGTCTCGCTCGACCAGGCCGAGGTGAGCTTTGTGCGGCGGGTGCCGGCGGTGTTGTCCGCGGCGACGACGCTCCGCCAGTATGCCGGGACCTATGAGACGCCGACGGGTGCCAAATTCGAGGTGGTCTTGAAGGAGAACGGCAGCCTCGGCCTCGTGTTCCCCGGCCAGCCGGCGCAGGGGCTGATTCCGTGGAAGCCGCACCGCTTCCGGCTCAAGGAGTTCTCGGATGTCGTCGTGGAGTTCGTGGTGTCCGATGGACGCGTTACGGAGATGAGGCGGCTCGAGCCATCCGGCGAGTACCGGTTCCCGCGCAAATCGGGCGCATAGGGGCTGAGGGGCGCGGCTTGCTCAGCCCCGCTTGATGCGGGCGGGCCTCATCGGAGGCTGGCCCCTGCCTAGGCGAGCCAGGACTCGATCTTGATCTCCGACGTGAGCGTCCGGTGCACGGGGCACCTGTTGGCGATCTCAAGCAAGCGATCCCGCTGCTCGTCGGTGAGCGGGCCCGACAACACGATCTCGCGCGCGATGTGATCGAGCATGCCCTCCTTGGTCTCGCAATCCGCGCAGTCGCTGGCGTGGATCCGGGAATGCTGCAGCCGAACGGTGACGTCTTTGAGCGGCCACACCTTCCGTCGCGCGTACAGCGCGACCGTTATCGACGTTCAGGTGCCCAGCGCGGCCAGCAGCAGATCGTAAGGCGAAGGGCCCGTGTCGGTGCCTCCGGCCGACGTGGGCTCATCCGCTCTTAGGCGGTGCCGTCCGGCGACCACGTCCTGAGCAAAGCCCGAAGCGTCGCCGTGGACGGTGACACTCGGCTCACCGGTGAATCGGCCCGCGCTCGCCATGGCTCACCTCTTTTCCCAAGGCCCGGGGCGAGCACGTTGGTGGTGTGACTAGGGAAAGAACGCCCACCCACGCTCGCGCACCGCCGGAGGGTGCCACGGTGCCGAACGTCGCGCAACTGGGTGCGGCCGGGCCGAGCGTCGGCCCCGGTTCGGAGGCTCCCAAGGATATTCATCCTGGTGACTGAGGTTGTGGGCAAGCCTGACTCCGCGCGAGACACTGAAGGAGCGATTTGGAGTGTCTGACTTTCAGGTCCGGCGTGTGCCACTCTGGAACAACGCCGAGGGATATCCACTGTAGTTACTTTGACAGCGTCTCAGCGGGGGTGGTATGCGCCCAGC